>NZ_VDMO01000004.1 GCF_006335125.1 Deinococcus radiopugnans ATCC 19172 | reverse complement strand
CGCAGGGACATCCACCGGGCATCGAAACCATCACGCTGCCACCGTATGCCCCCGAGTTGCAGCCGGCCGAACGGCTCTGGGACTTGACTGACGATACGGTGGCCAATCGCTGCTTTGACACCCTGCACGACTTTACTGAGACCCTCGCTCAGCAGTGCGCCTGGTTGGAGACCCAACCCGATCTCCTTTCCCAGCACACCCTCTTCCATTGGTGGCCTTTGTTAAGGAATTAATCGGATTCCGTATTATATGGACTCCGATTGAAAGGTGTTGGAAACACCTGGAAATCCGAGCGGAGCGAGAGGGAGAAAAACGGGTTCCGGACGTGGAGTGTGAGAACCGGCGCTCTCCCGGTTCCCACACGAAACAAACGGAATCCGTATTAAATGTCCGAGAGGGCCATGCAGAATCTTTCTCTGCATGGCCCTCTCGGGGTCTATGGGGCGGCGGGTGACCCCGGCCCTGCTGGCTCAGCGCTCGACGGTGAAGTCCAGCGTCAGGGCCTGGCCGGCCGTGCCGCCCGCGAACATCTTGCTGAAGGGGGTGGCCGTGAGGCGGTGCTGACCAGGGGCAAAGCGGTTGGCGCCGCAGTTCAGGTAGTCGCCCTTCTTGCCGCTCTTGTCCTTGCTGTCCCCACACAGGGCAAAGGGCGCCTCATTCTCCAGGTAGTCCTTGCTGCCCTTCTGGGCAAAGCGCACGCTGCGCACGCCGCTGCCGACGTTGGCGCGCACGTTCAGCCGTGACGGCAGCGCGGACAGGCGCAGGCGAGCGCCGGGCCGGATCGGGTCAAAGCCGGGCACCGGCTGGTTGGTGTCGGCGTTGATCAGGGTAAAGCTGGTTACGGCCAGGGCCGGGGCGGGGGTGGGCTGCGCGGCGGCGCTGCGGACCACCGTGTAGGTCAGTGAGGCGGCCAGTCCGGCCGTGCCGCCGCCATTGGCGGCCGTGAACGGGGTGGCCAGCAGGCTGTGGGCACCGGGCGCGAACACGGCGGCCGGGCAGGGCTCGTAGTCGCCGCCGTTGTCACTGCACAGCGAGTACGGCACCCCGCCCTGCAGGCGGTAGTTGCCGTTGCCGTCCAGCCCGAACCACACGCTCTTGACCGCGCCGGACACGTTGGCGCGCATGTTCATCCGGGCGGGCAGTCGGGCCAGGTCCAGGGTGGCGCCGGGCTGAATCGGATCGAAACCGGGCACCGGCTTGTTGGTGTCGGCGTCGATCAGCGTCAGGCCAGTCACCGCGGCCGGGGCGGTGGGGTTCACGGTGATGCTCTGGCCCTTGACCGTCTGCGCGGTGGCGGCAGGCAGGGCGACGGCGGCGAGGGCCAGGGTGCCCAGCAGGGCGGCGGACAGGGATCGGGTCTGGAACATACAACTCCTGGGAAACGGCAGGACGCCGCAAAGGGGGAAGGGAACAGGGGAGGGCCGTCAGTCCTTCAGGGTCTACCCGGCCACGATGACGGCAGGCTGACGGAGGTGCACATCTGGCGTTCAGCAGGCCTGATGCGCTGCCTCCAGAAGGTGTTCTGTCATCCAGAATAAATCCTCAATAAACTTGACATGACCACACTCAAGTTTTAGAATAGCAACAGATTGAACGATTTCTCTTTCCCCTATTTCCCGGAGGTTTCCGCTTGAATCCCGAACGTTTTACCGAGGCGAGCGCGACGGCCCTCAATGCCGCCCAGCAGCTCGCGCAGCAGAGTGGGCACCAGACCCTGACGGTGCCGCATGTGCTGCGAACCCTGACCGACAACGACACCGCCGCCCGCGCCATCACCGGGGCCGGGGGCGATCTTCAGCAGCTTCGTCAGGCGCTGGACGCCGAGCTGAGCAAGCTGCCACGCGTGCAGGGCGGTGGCGAGGGGCTTTACCTCGATCCGGCGCTGAACCGGGCGTTGACCAAAGCCGACACCATTGCCGGGCAGTTCGGAGACAGTTTCGTGGCCGCCGACGCGCTGCTGCTGGCGTTGCGCGGCGAATCGAAGCTGAAGGAACTGCCCAAAGAAGCTGAACTCAACCGCGCCATCAGCGAGGCGCGGAAAGGAAAAACCGTGACCAACAAATCCAGTGAAAGCCAGTTCGACGCCCTGAACAAGTACGGCACCGACCTGACGGGGCGCGCCAGGGACGGCAAATTCGATCCCGTAATTGGCCGCGACGAGGAAATCCGCCGCGCCATGCAGATCCTGCTGCGGCGCACCAAGAACAACCCGGTGCTGATCGGCGAACCCGGCGTGGGCAAGACCGCCATCGCCGAGGGCCTCGCCATCCGTATCGTCAGCGGCGACGTGCCCGAGGGGTTGAAAGACAAGAAGATCGTTAGCCTCGAGATGGGCAGCCTGCTGGCCGGGGCCAAGTACCGCGGCGAGTTCGAGGAACGCCTCAAGGGCGTGATCGACGAGGTGATCGCCTCGGCCGGCGAGATCATCCTGTTCGTGGACGAGCTGCACACCATCGTCGGCGCGGGCAAGACCGAGGGCAGCCCGGACGCCGGCAACATGCTCAAGCCGGCGCTGGCGCGCGGTGAGCTGCACCTGATCGGCGCGACCACGCTGGACGAGTACCGCGAGATCGAGAAGGACTCGGCCCTGGAACGCCGCTTCCAGCCGGTGATGGTGGACGAGCCGACCGTGGAGGACACCATCAGCATCCTGCGCGGCATCAAGGAGCGCTATCAGGTGCACCACAACGTCGAAATCACCGACCCGGCGCTGGTGGCCGCCGCGACCCTCAGCGAGCGCTACATCACTGACCGGCAGCTGCCGGACAAGGCCATCGACCTGATCGACGAGTCGGCGGCCCGGTTGCGCATGGCGCTGGAAAGCAGCCCGGAACGCATCGACCAGCTGCAGCGCCGCAAGCTGCAGCTGGAAATCGAGCGCGAGGCCCTGAAGCGAGAGAAGGATCAGGATAGCCAGAACCGCCTGCTGGACATTGAGGACAGCCTGAAGGCCATCACCGACGAGCTCACTGAAGTGCGCGGGCGCTGGGAGGCCGAGCGCGGCGAGGTGGCGGCCCTGCGCGAGAAGCGCGAGTCGCTGGACGCCGTCCGCACCGACATCGAGCGGGCCAAGCGCGACTACGATCTGCAACGCGCCGCCGAGCTGGAGTACGGCAAGCTGCCGCAACTGGAGAAGGACGTGCAGGATCTGGAGAAAAAGCTCAAGGGCGCGGAATTTGCCCACATGGAAGTGACCGAGGAGGACATCGCCGCCGTGGTCAGCCGCTGGACGGGCATCCCGGTTTCAAAACTGCTGGAAGGCGAGCGCGAGAAGCTGCTGCACCTCGAAGACCAGCTGCATAACCGCGTGATCGGGCAAGACCGGGCCATCACCAGCGTCGCCGACACCATCCGCCGGGCGCGGGCCGGGCTGAACGATCCCAACCGTCCGCTGGGCAGCTTCATGTTCCTGGGGCCGACCGGGGTGGGCAAGACCGAGCTGGCCAAGGCGCTGGCCGAGTACCTGTTCGACAGCAGCGACGCGATGGTGCGCCTGGACATGTCCGAGTACATGGAAAAGCACACGGTGGCCCGCCTGATCGGAGCGCCTCCCGGCTATGTGGGCTACGAGGAAGGCGGCCAGTTGACGGAAGCGGTGCGCCGCCGCCCCTACAGCGTGCTGCTGCTCGATGAGATCGAGAAGGCGCACCCGGACGTGTTCAACGTGCTGCTTCAGGTGCTCGACGATGGCCGCCTGACCGATGGGCAGGGCCGCACGGTGGACTTCCGCAACACGCTGATTATCCTGACCAGCAACGTAGGCAGCCCGCTGATTCTGGAAATGCAGGCCAGTGGCGAGAGCGCCGCCGACATTCGCGAGGCCGTGCTGGGCGAGTTGCAGGCCCAGTTCCGTCCGGAATTCCTGAACCGTGTGGACGACATCATCGTGTTCGATGCGCTGACCGCCGCCGATCTGCACCGCATCGTGGACGTTCAGCTGAACGGGCTGCGCCGGCGGCTGGCCGAGCGCCGCGTCACCCTGCACATGGACGACGCCGCCAAGGACAAGCTGGCCGAGATCGGCTATGACCCGGCCTTCGGCGCACGGCCCCTCAAGCGCGCCATCGCCCGCGAGATCGAGACGCCGCTGGCCCGCGAGATCCTGCAAGGGCATGTGCCCGACAACAGCGTGCTGAACGTGGAGTACCGGGACGGTCACTTCGTGTTCGACACGGGCGTGCTGAACTAGCGTTCCCTCACCGTCACCACGGTGATCAGGCCCCCCTCCCCGGCGGAGAGGGGTTTTTGCTGTTCTGCGGGCGGTTCGGGAATTGGGTCAGGGATCATGTCCGGGCGTCAATCTGCTGCACTGCCCAGCCATTGCCGTCGGGATCCTTGAAGAAGACGAAGCCGGCGAAGTTCAGGGCGTCGTCATCGGTGGCGGGGCGGGTGCCCTGCGCGCCGATCACCTGTACCGGGCCAACCTCCACGCCGCGCTGCACCAGCTGCGCGTGGGCCGCCCGCAGATCGCTGACCACCAGTTGCAGGCCCTGAAGCGAGCCGGGGTGCATGCTGGTCAGCCCCTTTCCAATCACAATGGAACAGCCTGAACCCGGCGGCGTCAGTTGCACGATGCGCCGGGCTTCGCCCATGCGGGTGTCGTGATCCACCCTGAAGCCCAGCCCGGCCTCGTAAAAGGTGCGGGCGCGGTCCACGTCGCTGACAGGAACCACCACGACTTCTAGCGTCCAGTTCATGGGGTCTCGCCAGCAAAGATCAGGCCTGCTTCCGTCAGGGCGGCCCGTAGTGGCCCCATCGCCTTCGGCCCCAGACCGTGCAGGGCCAGCACTTCCTGTTCCGTGTGGGCCGCGAGTTGTCTCACACTCTCAATGCCCGCTCCGGCCAGGGCGCGGCGGGCCGGGGCGGACAGGCCGGGTGGGGGCCAGGGGGTGACGTTTGGAGGGTTCATACGGATTCCGATTGAATCGTTTGCAAAAACGATGAAATCCGAGCGGGACTCGCAGAGCTTCGCAGAAGAGGAGCAGCGTCCTCCCTGCGGGCTGTCCCAGTCATGGGCGTCTGTCCGCGACGACGCGAGGAGGAAAGAAGACGGGTTTCGCGTATGGATTAACCCAGCGGCGCTTTCCCGATGGGTTAAGGAATTAAGCGGAATCCGTATCATGCGTTCTGTTCACGGGTTTCCAGATGTTCGGCCAGACGATCCCACGTTTCGGTGATGCCCTGCAGCATGCCCATCTCCATGACGGTCTTCAGCGCGTCCTCGGTGGCGTACACGGACCGGCTGACCACGCGCGTGCCGCCCGCCACGTCCTCAAAGCTCAGGATGGTCTGAGAAGAAGGCATCTCGGAATTGATCTCTCCGTCAGCATCCGAGAAGTAGTCGGTGTAGACCAGCCGTTCGGGCGCCTCGATCTCGTCGTAGAGGCCCAGGCCCCACGATTCCACGCCGTAGAAGTCGCCCTGCCCCCGATCGACGCACTTCATGCAGTAGTGCCATTTGCCGCCGGGACGCAGATCCACCGTGCAGTGCGTGACCTCCCAGCCGCGCGGCCCCCACCACTGCAGCAGGTGTTCGGCCTGGGTAAAGGCCGCAAACACCAGCGCGGGTGGAGCCCGGAACGTGCGTTCCAGAACGAGTTCCTTGCCGTGTTCTACGCGGGAGGTCAGGGCAGGTATCGTATCGGTCATGGGGTTTCTCCTGTGGACGACGAGGGCTCAGGCGAGGGCTTGTCCGGCTGCTCCTGAAATTGGTGCAGGTAGTCGTCTAACTGGTCAAAGCGTTCCTCCCACAATTGCCGGTAGCTGGCGAGCCAGTCGTCGAGTTCCCGGAAGGCTTCGGGGCGCAGGGCGCAGATGCGGCGGTTGGCGCTGGCCTGCACGTCGATCAACCCGGCGTCGCTCAGCACCCGCAGGTGCTTGGAGGTCTGCGGCTGCCGCAGTTGCAGGCGGGCGGCAATCTCGCCCACGCTCAGCGGCTCCCGGCGCAGCAGTTCCACCATCTGGAAACGCTGGGGGTCAGCGAGGGCCTGAAAAGTCGCGGTGTTCAAGGGCTGGGCTGGTCACCTCCTGTGGCTTGTTGATACGCGTATTATTCCACAGCGAGAATATTCCTGTCAAGGCATGTTTGGAACTCAAAAGGGGTGGCGGCTGTTCGGGAGGCGTCCCGTCAAGACCGCCACAGGCCCCTATCGTCTGGAAGGTGGGGAGGGGCTCAGGCTTTCGCCGTCTGCCACACCACGCCCACCGCTTCCTCCACGCTCTTGACGCCCGCATGCCCGTCCAGCCCCGGCGGCACGATCAGGCGTTTGTAGCCGGCGCGGCCCGCTTCCTCGGCGCGGCGCTGGGAGGCCACGGTGCTGCGAACCTCGCCGGCCAGACCCACCTCGCCGAACACCGCCACGTTGGGCGGCAGGGCGCGGCCCACCACGGCGCTGTAGACCGCCAGGGCCACCGCCAGATCCAGCCCCGGATCAGGGACTTTCAGGCCGCCCGCCAGGTTCACGTAGATGTCCAGCCCGCCCAACGTCAGATCCAGTCGGCGTTCCAGCACGGCCAGCACCACGTCCACCCGGCGCGGATCGAGACCCACCACCACGCGGCGGGCATTGGGGTACGGCGTCTTGCTCGCCAGCGCCTGCACTTCCAGCAGCATGGGGCGCTGGCCGTCCACGGTGGCGGCCACCACGCTGCCGGGCACGCCCACCGGGCGCTCGGCCAGGAAGGCGGCGCTGGGGTTTTCCACCGCGATCAGGCCCTCGCCGCGCATCTCGAAGACGCCCAGTTCACCGGCCTGCCCGAAGCGGTTCTTGACGCTGCGCAGCAACCGGAACGCCCCCACCGTTTCCAGAAAGACCGTGGTGTCCACAATGTGTTCCATCACCTTCGGCCCGGCCACGGTGCCGTCCTTGGTGACGTGGCCCACCAGCACGGTGGCGGTGCCGGTTTCCTTGGCGGCGCGGGTCAGCATGGAGGTGCCGTCGCGCACCTGCGCCACGCCCCCCGGCGCCCCCTCACCCTCCACGGTGACGGTCTGGATGCTGTCCACGATGCACAGCGCGGGTTTGTGTTCGTTCATCAGGGCAGCGATGTGTTCGGCGCGGGTGTCGCGGGTCAGCTGAATGTCGGCGGTGACGCCCAGCCGGTCTGCCCGCAGCCGGATCTGCTCCAGCGATTCCTCGCCGGCCACGTACAGCACCGTGCCTCCCGCCCTTGAGACGCTGTCGGCCACCTGCAGCAGCAGCGTGCTCTTGCCGATGCCCGGTTCCCCACCGATGAGGGTGACGCCCCCGGCCACCAGCCCGCCGCCCAGCACCCGGTCCAGCTCGGCGATGCCCGACGAGGTGCGCGGCTCCTCGCGCCGCCCGACGGTGGACAGCGCCGTGAGCTTGCCGCCCGTGACGCCGCCGTAGCCCCCGGCCCCGCCGCCGCGCGCCTTGCCGCCCGTGACTGTGGGCACTTCCTCCTCAAACGAGTTCCAGGCCTGACAGTTCGGGCAGCGGCCCAAGGGTTTGGCCGAGGTGTAGCCGCAGGAGTTGCAGACGTACTTGGTGGTGACTCTAGCCATTCTTGCTGACGCTGGTCTCCGGCCCGCTGGACGGTTCGGCCGCGCCAGCGCTCACGCCGGGCCGCCCGTCCGCGCGCCAGTACGCGCCGTCGGCGGTGGTCAGGTACTCGCTGTCCAGCAGTTCAGTCAACAGCACCGAGGGGTCTTCCAGGGTGCTGTGATCGGCCAGAATGCGTTCCACCTGCCCCTGATCGTAGGACACGCCCGGCTCGAACAGGCCGGTCAGGTAGTCCAGAATCGCCATCTGGTGGGCGCGGCGGCGTTTGCTGGGCCAGGCGGTGATGCGCCCGTAATCGTCCTGAAAGTCGTTGATGCTTTTGGTCATGGCTCTATGCTACGCGCTGGGGGCGCGGCGCAGCGGGCAGGGAGGCACAAAGCAGGCTGGGGGAAACCTACAGCAGCGACGGTCCCAAACAGTTCAGATAGACGCTGCCCAGCATCAGCAGCAGTGCGAAGGCGATCAGCACCCCCACCGTGATGCGCTGCGCCAGTCTGCGCGGCAGGCCGAAGCCGAGCGAGGCGATGGTGACCGCGCAGGCTGCCCCGACCAGCAGGTGCTCACGCCCTGCGGCCAGCAGCGAGGTTTTGAGGCAGACGACGAGATCCAGAAGAAGCGGTCCTTTGAGGGTCGCACAGCTGACCTTCGCTCCCACTGTGCGCCCTGCCGTCTGGCGGGATTCTGTCGGGATTTCAGTTCAAGACGGCAAACCGGCCTGGCCGCCCCTCATTCCGAAGAGGGGGAGGCCAGGCCGGTGACGTTCCGAGGACTGCTGAGAACTTATACGGATTCCGTTTGTTTCGTGTAGGAACCGGGAGAGCGCCGGCTCCTCCACTCCACGTCCGGAACCCGTTTTTCTCTTTCTCGCTCCGCTCGGATTTCCAGGTGTTTCCAACACCTTTCAATCGGAATCCATATTACTTCTTGCTGGCGGCGATCAGTGCCGGGACGATCTGGTTCACGTCGCCGACGATGCCGTAGTCGGCCACCTTGAAGATCGGGGCCTCGGCGTCCTTGTTGATGGCGATGATGTTCTTGCTTTTGCCCATGCCTGACAGGTGCTGCACCGCGCCGCTGACGCCCAGCGCGATGTACGCCTTGGGCTGCACGGTCTTGCCGGTCTGGCCCACCTGCTCGGCGTAGGGCCGCCAGCCCGCGTCCACCACGGCCCGCGTCGCGCCCACGCCCGCGCCGATGTTGTCGGCCAGGCCTTCCACGTACTGCGCGAAGTTCTCAGGGCTGCCCACGCCGCGCCCGCCGGTCACGATGACCTCGGCTTCACTCAGGGCCACGCGGCTGGACTTCTCCACGCTCTTGCCGGTGATTTCCGTGCGCGAGGTGGGCAGGTCCAGCTCAATGTCGTACTGCTCGCCTGCCGCAGCTGCCGGGGCTGCCGGGGCGAAGCTGCCGGGCTTGACGGTGGCCACGATCACCGGGCCACTGGCCTGCACCGTCTCGGTCACGCGGGCCAGGAAGGTGTAGCGCTGGGCCTGCAGGACGTCGCCCTCGGCACTCAGCCGGATCACGTCTTCCAGGTACGGCGCGTCCAGCTTGACCGCCACCCTGGGGGCGTATTCGCGGCCCGAACGGCTGCCCCCGATCAGGACGGTGCTGGCCTCACCCTCGCGGGCAATCTGGGCGACGGCGGCGGCCCACACTTCGGGGTTGTACTGCGCCAGCGCGGGCAGGTCGCCCACCAGCACCTGATCGGCCACGGCGGCGGCCTCGGTGGCCACGTCCGCCACGCCCTGACCGAGGACCAGCAGGGTGATCGGTCCCTCGCGGCCAGACTCGCGGGCGGCGGTGACCATTTCCAGCGTGGACTTGCCGAGTTTGCCCCCGGCGTGTTCTGCAACGACTAAAATCATGCCAGCACCTTCGCTTCGTTTCGCAGGAGGTCGAGCAACTGTTCGGCGGCGGCCTGCGGGTCCTTGCCGTCGATCATCCGGTTCAGGCGGGCGCGGGTCTGGATCTCGGCGCCCAGGTATTTCACGGCGGGCTGCACGTCGTAGCTGCCCAGCTCATCCTTGCGCAGTTCCTTCTTCTTGGCCTTCATGATGTTGGGCAGCGTGGGGTAGCGCGGCTCGTTCAGGCCCTGCTGCGCGGTGATCACGGCGGGGAGCGTCACCTTGAATCCCTCGTTGCCGTCGTCCACGTCGTGGCGGCCGCTCAGGGTGTCGCCCTCCACCTTCAGCTCGTTGGTCCAGGTGAGCTGCGGCCAGCCCAGCCGCTCGGCGCTGGCGGCTCCCAGGGCCTGCGAGTCCCAGTCGGCCTCCTGGCCGCCCAGCAGGATCAGGTCTGTTCCCTCGCTCTGGGCCACCTGCGCCACGATTTTGCTGAGGGACACGGCGTCGAAGCGCTCGTCGGTCTCGATGTGAATGGCGCGGTCCACGCCCATGGCCAGGGCGGTGCGCAGGGCATCTTCCACCTTCTTGGGACCAACCGCCAGCGCCACGATTTCTTCCACGTTGCCGTCGCCTTCGCGCAGGCGCAGGGCCTCTTCCACACCGTACTCGTCCATGCCGTCAATGACGAGGGTGGTGCCGTCCAGATCAACACGGTCACCGCTGACTTTTACCCGCGCCTCGGCGTCGGGAACCTGTCTGACAAGGGTCAATATTTTCATGCAACCTCCAGGGGTGGGGCCGGTTCAGCCAGAACTCTTGAACCCGGCGAAAAAATTAAACTCGGTCCAAGTTTAGCAGCATCTCCTGTGCAAGGGAATACGGCGCACACGGCCTTTCATTCTGAAGCAGGCGGGCGGCGGGTGGATGGGCAAAGCGTACAAAGAACCTTGAGGCGTTCCTGTGGCGGGAACACCCCCACTGTCCCTGCTCTCTAAATCCGTCGTCAACCAGAGCGTGAGGCATTCTCATGTTCAGCCGCGAGGCTGAGTCTCATGAAGAAGCTGATCTCCCTGACCATTCTGACGGTGGCCGCCACGGCAGGCGCCCAGACCTTTAACAACCTCGAACTCGGCCTGACCGGCGGCTACGCGGGCGGCCTGAGCGGCGAGGTGTTTGTTCACGCCCCCAACGTGGTGGGTCCGGTGGGCGTCAAGGTGGGCGTGGCCTACACCCGTCCCAGCGACGCGATCAACGACGCCGCCGACGATGGCCTGGGGCCTTTCAGCGACGCCAAGAAGCCCATCTCTCAGGGAGGCTTGGGGGCCACGGAAGCTGGTCGTCACACCGTGATCTCTGTGGACGGCACCTATGGACTGGGCGAGGTTGCCCCCGGCATTGACACGATGGTCTACGGCGGCGTCCGCTATGGCATGTTCAGCTCCACCGAGGACTACGGCGCTTCGGCGGGCACGCGGACCTACTCCAGCAATTCTTTCGGTCTGGGGGCAGGCGCAATGGCGAGCTACGCCTTGACTGGCAACCTGAGCCTGGTCGGTGACTTGGGCGCAGACTATTTCTTCAAGAACACCATCAATCTGGTCAGGAATCCTCCAGGCAGCGCACAGACCACCGAGAGCGTTCCCACCAGCGATGGCAGCTACAGCACTTACGACAATCGCTTCGTCCGCCCCGGCACCAGCTTCAAGGCCCGGATCGGCGTCAAGTACATGTTCTGAGATCGTTCAATCCGAGGGGTGGACAGGCTGCGGCCCGTTCACCCCTTTTTCTTTTCCTGCGCGTCCAGATAATTCTTCAATGCCTCGAACCCGGCCACCGTGCGCGGAAAGCCCAGGTACGGCACGCACAGCATCAGCGCGCCGCGCAGCTCGGCTTCCGTCGCCCCGGCGTTCAGCGCACCGCGCAGGTGGGTGCGCAGTTCCGGCGGACTGCCCAGCGACACCAGCAGGGCACAGGCGATCAGCTCCTGCGTCTTCAGATCCAGCGCCGAGGAGTCGTACACGGTGTCGTAGGCGAAGGCCTGAATGTGGGCGGCCAGCTCGGGATCTAAACCTTCAAGCCGCGCCATGATCCGGTCATGCTGGGAGCCGAAAATGATGGTTCTAGCCCGGCCTTCGGGGGGCGGCGGGGCGGTGTTGTCGCTGGAATCGGTCATGTCGCTCAGGGTAACGGGCACAGGACATGGGACGCGGGAAAGAAGGCCGTCAGGTGCGAAGGCTTACAGTGGAGGGGGGCGAGAACGTAAGTTTAGGCGCGTCTGACGCAGTGGGGATGCTCTAAACTCGGAACTGTCCGTCCACCCGAGTCTTTTTTCGCCGTCTCCCGCTTTCTGCGTTCTGAACGAGCCACGCGCATTGCGATTTCGCCCCCTGGGGGTCTTCCATGAACCGATATGACGACCGCGCCCGCCTCGTGTTCCACTATGCCCGCGAGGAAGGCAACCGCCTGGGCCACGCGATGGTCGGCCCCGAACACCTGCTGCTGGGCCTGATGCGTGAGGGCGGCACCGCCGCCACCATCCTGACCGAATTCGGGGCCAGCCTGGACGGCCTGCGCCGCCGCGTCGAGGAAATCATCGGGCGCGGCGAGGGCAACCGCCTGAACGACGCCCCCAGCATCACGCCGCGCGCCCGCCGGGTGATGGAACTCGCCAGCAGCGAGGCCCGCAGCCTGGGCGCGCAGGTCACCAGCACCGAGCACATCCTGCTGGGCATCATCCGCGAGGGCGACGGCGTGGCCTTCCGCATCCTGCAGGAGCTGACCAAGGACGTGGACACCATCCGCTGGCGCATCCTGGCGCAGGGCGAGAGCAGCGGCGGCAAGGCCGCCAAGCCGGTGGCGACGCCCTTCCTGGACGAGTATGGCCGTGACCTGACGAAGTGGGCGCGAGAGGGCAAGCTGGACCCGGTGATCGGGCGCAGCGAGGAAATCCGCCGCGTCACGCAGATCCTGACCCGCCGCACCAAGAACAACCCGGTGCTGATCGGCGACCCTGGCGTGGGCAAGACCGCCATCGTGGAGGGGCTGGCCCTCGCCATTCACGAGAAGCGCACGCCACCCAACCTGCACGGCATCCGCCTGATCAGCCTCGACCTGTCCGGCGTGGTGGCCGGCACCAAGTACCGCGGCGAGTTCGAGGAGCGCCTGCGCCAGATCATCGAGGAACTGCGCAACGCCAAGGTGATGGCCTTTATCGACGAGCTGCACACTCTGGTGGGGGCGGGCGGCGCGGAAGGCACGCTGGACGCGGCCAACATCCTCAAGCCCGCGCTGAGCCGGGGCGAAATACAGGTCATCGGCGCGACGACCACCGGCGAATATCACCGCTACATCGAGAAGGACGCTGCGCTGGAGCGCCGCTTCCAGCCGGTGATCGTGCTGGAACCCAGCCCCGCCGAGACTCTGCAGATTCTGCGCGGCCTGCGCCCCAAGTACGAGGAACACCACGGCGTGCAGATTCCTGACGCCGCACTGGAACTGGCCGTCCGCATTGGCGAACGCAGCCTGCCGGGGCGCAATTTTCCCGACAAGGCGATTGACCTGATCGACGAGGCCGCTTCTCGGGTCCGCCTGAACATGAGCATCGACCTGCCGGTGGCCGAGAACGAGGACGGCGAACCCTACGTGACCCGCGAGGACATCGAGAGCGTCATCAACTCGATGGGCGGCATCTACAGCGAGGAAAGCGCCGAGCAACTGGGCGACCTGGAGGCCAGCCTGGAAGATCAGGTCTACGGCCAGCCGGACGCGATCAAGGCGCTCAGCTCGGCGCTGCGCCGCGCCCGCGTGGGCCTGGGCGGACGCACCCGTGTGGCCGCCAGCTTCCTGTTCGTCGGCCCCAGCGGCGTGGGCAAGACCCATCTGGCGCGGGCGTTGTCGCGCAGCCTGTTCAACAACGAGCGCGCGTTGATCCGGGTGGACATGTCCGAATTTCAGGAAAGCCACAGCATCAGCAAGCTGATCGGCTCCCCTCCCGGCTACGTGGGCTACGAGCAGGGTGGCCGCCTGACGGAAGCGGTGCGCCGCCAGCCTTTCAGCGTGATTCTGCTCGACGAGATCGAGAAGGCGCACCCGGACGTGTACAACACCTTCCTGCAAGTGCTGGACGATGGCCGCCTGACCGACGGGCTGGGCCGCGCGGTGGACTTCCGGCGCACCATCATCATCATGACCAGCAACACCGGCTTCAACGTCGGCCCCACGGTGGGTTTCAGCCCGGTGACGCCGGACAACAACGCGCCGCTGCGCCACATCTTCACCCCCGAGTTCCTGGACCGCCTGGACGATGTGATCCGCTTCAAGCCGCTGGGCGAGGAAGAACTGGTGCGCGTGGCCCAGCAGCTGATGGGCGAGATGCGCGAGGAACTCGCCAGCCGCGAGTTGAACGTCACCTTCGATCCGGCCATCGCGTCGTGGCTGGTGGGCAAGCTCAAGGCCCGCAGCCCCAAGCACGCGGTGGGCAGCTCGCGCCAGTTGCGAACGCTGGTGCGCGAGGAGATCGAGGACCCGCTGTCCCTGGAACTGATCAGCCGCGACGGCGACGAGGTCCGCGTGGTCCTGACCGACGCGGGCGTGCAGTTCGAGCGCGGCACCACGGCCCCGCCGCAGATTCTGGCGTAGCACACGCTTTTGCCAACAGCCCTCTTCCCAGTGGAGAGGGTTTTTTGTGGTGGGCTTCTGGACCGGCCAGGGGTGGGCGGCAGTCTCAACAAAAACCCCCGCTCGTCACCCTTGCGGTCACTGCGGGGGCGGGAAGATCAGGCCAGCGTCACCGGCCCTTCTCGGCCCCCGCTTTGCGAATGGCGTCCAGCAGCCGGCCCACCGCCTGCGCCACGTTGCCCGCCTCGCGGCGCACCTCGGGATCGCGGGAGAAGCGGGTCAGGCGTTCGGACGCGTCGCGCACGGCGCGCAGCAGGGCCTCGGTGGGCACGCTGGTGCGGCCCTTCCCCGGGGGTGTTTTTGGATCGGTCATGCGTTCACCTCCGCCGCAGTCAACCACAACGCGCGGTAGGGGTCCAGGGTCAAAGTTGGCCGGCTCAGGTGAAAAGCGCTGCCGCTCAGGGCGTCGCGGGCGTCCTCGCCCAGCTGGCCGCGCAGGGTGTAGGCGGGCAGCACCACGCGGTCCTCGCTGAAGTTGTACAGCTCCAGCAACGTGCCTTGCGGGTGGTCACGCCGCAGCACCAGCACCCGTGGGTCAGGGCTGGCGATGACCCGCGACTCAATGGAGGCGTGCAGATGGGGCAGCGTCTTTCGCACGGCGATTCTCTGGCGCAGCCCCGCGTTGACCTGTCCAGCAGGGGTATCGGGATGGGCCTGCACTTCCTCGGCCAGGGCCCAGTCCATGCGCGGGCGGTGCACCCAGCGGTTGTCGGCCGCATGTTCGGGGATGTCGGCGTAGCGGTCATCGTTGGTCAGCGCCAGTTCGTCGCCCATGTACAGCAGCGGCACCCCGCCGAAGCCCAGCACCACCGTGTGGAGGAGCAGCAGGCGCCCCACGGCCAGCTCGATCTGCGTCTCGTCGCCGCCCTCCAGCGCCGTTTCCAGGCCGGCCAGACTGGCCGCCGCGCCGCTGATGCGCCGGTCGCCGGTGGCCGGGTTGTGCTGAAAGACCAGGCCACGCGCAAAAGACCCGGCGAATTCGCCGCTGTAGAAGTCGCTGAGGAAGTGGCGGTGGCCCGGCCCGCTCATGCCCACCCGCGCGGCGTCGGTGTCGCTGATGGCCCAGCCGATGTCGTCGTGGCAGCGCACGTACAGGCCCCAGGTGGTGTTGGTCGGCTTGGGGGGAAAGGCGCGCAGGGCCTCTTCCATCAATCTCGTGTCGCGGCTGGCGAGGCTGCTCCACAGCTGCACCATCAGGCTGTTGTGGTAGGCCATGTCGCTGACCCGGCCGTGGTGGGTGCCGCTGCCCAGGTAATGGATCAGGTCATCCGGCCCCACGATGGCCTCGGCCTTGAACGCCACCGCCGGGGCCACGATGCGCGCCGCCGCCCGCAGAGCGCGGGTCAGGTGATGCACCTCCGGCTGGTTCTGGCTGCTGGTGCCCAGCCGCTTCCAGATAAAGGCGATGGCGTCCAGCCGGAATACCTCCACCCCCCGGTTCGCCAGATTCAGGATGATGTCCACGAATTCGGCCAGCACGTCGGGATTGCCCCAGTTCAGGTCCCACTGGTAGGTGTTGAAAGTCGTCCAGACCCAGCCGCCGATGCCGCCCTCGCCCGCCTGCTCGTCCCAGGTGAAGTTGCCGGGGGCAAAGTCGGGGAACACCTCGGGCAGGCTGGCCTCGTAGGCGTCGGGCAGGCCACGGTCGGCGAAGAAATGGAAGTAGTCGCGGTATTGTTCCTCGCCCGCCCGCGCACGTTCGGCCCACTCGTGCTCGCGGGCCACATGGTTCAGCACCAGATCCAGCACCAGGCTGATGCCCCGGCCGCGCAGTTCACGCGCCAGCCCCGACAGGTCATCCATGGTGCCCAGATCGGGGCGCACCGAGCGGTAGTCGGCCACCGCGTAGCCGCCGTCGTTCTCGCCCTCACGCGGGCGCAGCAACGGCATCAGGTGCAGGTAGGTGACGCCCAGCCCTTCCAGATAGTCCACATGCTCCTGCACGCCGCGCAGCGTTCCGGCGAAGCGGTCGGTATACGCCACGTACCCCACCATGTGCGGCGATTGCAGCCAGTCCGGCGACAGCAGCCGGGCCTCGTCCAGCCGTTTCAGGTCGGCGGGGCGGGTGTGGTAGGCGTGCAGCATGATCTCCAGCAGCCGTTCCAGCAGGCCATCGGCACGCTCCAGATACACCGCACGCAGGCTGTCCAGCAACTCGGGGCCGTAGCGCTCCAGCCGTAGAAAGAAGGTCTGGGCATCGCGGTCGTCGTCGAAGGCCAGCCGCAGCCGCTCGGCCTGTTCGGGGGTCAGCAGGGTGGTGGGCATAGGTCTCCTCAGCATACGGCCTCGGTGGAAGTGTTTCCAATCTGCCTGTTTTGCTCTGCCGACAGTCGGGCAAAGAAAAAGGGCGACAGATCGCTCCGCCGCCTCTTGTTGTGCGTGGGTTTACTTCATGGCCTCTTCGCGGGTCACGTTCAGGTACACGGCCACGTTGTCCATGCTCTCCACCTGCGAGAGCGGGACGTAGTGGTGCTGGCTGTCGCTGCTGTCGCTCTTGGTCAGCTTGATGCGGTCGCCGTCCAGATGATCCACGGTGCCGACGTGCTCGCCGTCCTTGTCCTTGACCTGCATGTGCTCGCCGCCCTGATCCAGCCGGGCCTTGAGATCCTTGGCAATGCGTTCGGTGATCTGGCCTGCATCTGCGTTCTGGTTCTGTGTCATGGCCCCAGGCTAGGCCGGAGGCATGACCGGCAGATTGGCGTGGGCGTTAGAGAACATTGAGATACAGCATTCCTGCCGTCGTTGCGTAGGCGTCCACGCACAGGCCGCCGCGCCTGCCCCTTACGCTGGCAGACATGCTGTTCGCCCCACCGGAGGTCGCCCACGCCCACGCCCTGAGGCCCGACTTTTTTGCGGGCGATCCGGTGGCGGTGGCCCGCGCCCTGCTCGGCGGGAGGCTGGTGCGCGTGCTGCCAGACGGCACGGTGCTGGCGGCCCGCATCGTGGAAACCGAGGGCTACGACTGCCCGCGTGATCCCAGCTGCCACGTGATCGCCCGGCTGCCCGGCGCGGCGGCGGCGATGGGCGGCGAGCCGGGCCGGGTGTACTTCCACTTCGCCTACCGGCAGGCGCTACTGAACGTCACCTGCCGTCCTGTGGGCGTGCAGGCGTCCATCCTGATCCGCGCCGCCGAGCCCCTCCTGGGCGAGGAGAGAATGCGCGAGTTGCGGCCCGTCAAGCGCTCGATTGAGCTGAGCAATGGCCCTGCCAAACTGGTCACGGCGCTGGGCCTGACCCCCGCACTGGCCGGCCAGCCCATCGACACCCCGGCCTTCTACATCGTGCCGGGTGAGGCGCTGCCGGAGTCGGCAGTCGAGACCACGGCGCGCGTGGGCCTGCGCCGGGGGGCCGAATTGCCGTGGCGTTTCGTGATCCGGGGCAATCCGTGGGTGTCGACGGGCAAACCGAGTGCGGGCACCTATGAAACGGGCCTCAACCCGCCGTGAGCGCGGCCACGCCCTGAATCGCGGTCAGCTGTCCAGCCTCCACCTCGGCCCGCAGGGTGCGGAGGTTGTTGCCATCTAGGCCTTCACGGAAGATCCTCCACGCCGCCTCGCGCAGCAGTTCGTCGAACCACTGGGCGGTCTGGGCACGGCGCCTGGCCGCCACATCCACCTCGCCCACGTAGTCCAGTACCGCCGCCCACACCTCCGGCACGCCCTCGCCGGTCAGGGCAGAGGCCCGCAGCGCACGGGGCCGCCACGGAGCGTCGTGCGGGGTCAGCAGCCGCAGGGCCGCGCGCAGTTCGGTCTGGGCGCGCACCGCCGCCTTCGGATCGCTGTCGGCCTTGTTCACCACGCACACGTCGGCCAGTTCCATGATGCCGCGCTTGATGCCCTGCAACTCGTCGCCGGCATTGGGCAGCGTGAGCAGCACGAACAGGTCGGTCATGGCGGCCACCTGCGTCTCGCTCTGGCCCACGCCCACGGTTTCCACCAGCACCACGTCGTGGCCCGCCGCCTCGCACAGCGTGATGGCCTCGCGGGTGCGCCGGGCCACGCCGCCCAGATTGCCGCCCGCCGGGCTGGGGCGGATGTAGGCATTGGGGTGAACCGTCAGCCGGGGCATGCGCGTCTTGTCGCCCATGATGCTGCCGCCCGTGCGGGCACTGCTGGGATCGACGGCCAGCACGGCCACCCGGTGGCCCGCATCGGCCAGGTGGACGCCCAGCGCCTCGATAAAGGTGGATTTGCCCACCCCAGGCACGCCGGTCAGGCCCACCCGGATGCTCTGCCCGGCGTGCGGCGCGACTTCCGAGAGAAGCTGCTGGGCCTGCGTCTCATGATCGGCGCGCGTGGACTCGCTCAGGGTGATGGCGCGGGCCAGCGCGCGGCGGCTGCCTGCCAGGAGGGGGGCGGCGAGGGGATGGGCGGACATGCCCCCAATCATAGAGAAAGCCCCACCTCTGCGGCGGGGCCGGGGGTGGGATGGGCGGTTTACGCGCCCGCAGGCTGCGGATTCATGACCGAGAAGACGGCCCCCAACGGATCGGCCAGCACCGCCATGCGGCCAAACTCCATGTCGAAGGGGGCCACCAACACCTGACCGCCGTGCTGTTCGGCCCGCTGCACGGTCTGATCCACGTCGTCGGCGTAGAAGTAGACCATCCAGCCGGCTGCGCCCACGGCGTCCCAGTTCTGCGCGTTGCCCGACACGCCCGCGAAGCCCGTCTCGCCGTGCATGAGCTGGTGATAGTCCGCGCCGGGAAGCGGCTGGGCGTCGGCGTGCAGCAGCTGACGGTAAAACGACACGGCGGGGGCTGAATCCTGGGTGTTCACCTCGGCCCAGACCAGGCGGCCTGGCCCGTCATACGCTGCAAATCCGCCGTGCTGATCGTCCTGCCACAGCCCGAAAGTGGCGCCGCCGGCATCGACACAGGTGGCCATGTGCCCCTGATCGCCGATCTGCATGGGGCCGACCAGCACCCGGCCGCCCAGGTGCCGCACGCGCCCGACATCGGCGGCAAGATCGGCACTGGCAAAGTAGACGGTCCAGGCACTCCGGCCCTCCCGCGCCGAGTACGGCGGCATCGGGCTGATCCCTGCGGCTTTGTTGCCTTGCACATGGGCGTTGGCATGGCCCCCAAACTGCTCCGAAATCCTGTAGTCCCAGCCAAACAGGGCGGTGTAGAACGGTCGGCTCTGGTCTGGATGGGGCGAATCCAGATCCACCCAGATCGGTTCTCCGGCGGCAATAGGCGAGGACATGACGGGCGCAGACGTCTGGGGCTGGAACATGGGTTGTGCCTCCTGTCGAATCGGACTGTCACAGCAGTCTAGGGCACAATCCATATTATGTCAATAGCATATTCAGAGAGTTGAATTCCGCTCCCGAAGCAACCGTAACACCTCGCGCGCACTGGTCAGGATCGGGGTGCCGGGGCCGAAGATGCCCGCCACGCCCGCCTCCCGCAACGCCGCGTAGTCCTGCTGAGGAATGACGCCGCCCGCGATCACCAGGATGTCCCCAGCTTCCTGCTCCCGCAGGGCGGCGATCAACTGGGGAATCAGGGTCTTGTGACCCGCCGCCTGAGAGCTGACGCCAATCACATGCACGTCGTTCTCCACCGCCTGCCGCGCGGCCTCGTCGGGGGTCTGGAACAGCGGCCCCACGTCCACATCGAAGCCCAGATCGGCAAAGCCGGTGGCAATCACCTTGGCCCCCCGGTCATGGCCGTCCTGGCCCATCTTGACCACCAGCATGCGCGGGCGGCGCCCCTCGGCCTCGGCAAAGGCCTCAATGTCGTGCTGGAGTCCCGCGAAGCCCTCGTCCCCGGCGTAACCCTGGGCGTAGACGCCGCTCAGGGTGCGGACCTCGGCAGCATGGCGGCCCCAGACCCGCTCCAGCGCGTCGCTGACCTCGCCCACCGTGCAGCGGGCGCGCATGGCCTCCACCGACAGGGCCAGCAGGTTGCCCTCGCCGGTGCGGGCGGCTGTTTCCAGGGCGTCCAGCGCCGTCCTGACCGCCTCCGCATCCCGCTCGGCCTTGACCCGGTTCAGCCGCGCGATCTGCGATTCCCGCACCGCGTCGTTGTCGATCTCCAGAAGCTCCACAGGGGTCTGCTCGCTCAGCTGATACTTGTTGACGCCCACGATCACGTCCTCGCCGCGGTCGATGCGCGCCTGTTTGCGGGCCGCGCTTTCCTCGATCCGCAGCTTGGGAATCCCGGCCTCGATGGCCTTGGCCATGCCGCCCAGTTCCTCGACCTCGCGCATCAGCTCGCGGGCCTTTTCGGCCAGATCGAAGGTCAGGCGCTCCATCAGGTAGCTGCCGCCCCAGGGATCGATCACGTCGGGAATGCCGGTTTCCTCCTGAATCAGCAGTTGGGTGTTGCGGGCAATCCGGGCCGAGAACTCGGTGGGCAGGCCAATCGCCTCGTCGAAGGCGTTGGTGTGCAGGCTCTGGGTGCCGCCGAACACCGCCGCCATCGCCTCAATTGCCGTGCGCACCACGTTGTTGTACGGGTCCTGTTCAGTCAGGGACCAGCCGCTGGTCTGGCAGTGGGTTCGCAGGGCGCGGCTCATGGGGTTCTTGGGGTTAAAGCCCGCCATGATCTCGGCCCACAGCAGCCGGGCGGCGCGCAGCTTGGCGACCTCGGTGTAGAAGTTCATCCCGATGGCGAAGAAAAAGCTCAGGCGCGGGGCGAAGGCGTCCACGTCCAGCCCCTTGGCCAGCGCGGCCCGCACGTATTCCAGGCCGTCGGCCAGGGTGTAGGCCAGCTCCAGCGCGGCGTTCGCGCCCGCTTCCTGCAGGTGGTAGCCGCTGATGGAAATGGAATTGAAACGCGGCATCTTCTGCGCCGTGTACTCGATGATGTCGGCCACGATCCGCATGGACGGTTCCGGCGGGTAGATGTAGGTGTTGCGGACCATGAATTCTTTGAGAATGTCGTTCTGGATGGTGCCCGACAGCTGTTCCAGGCTGGCTCCGCCCTCCTGCCCGGCCACGATGTATCCGGCCAGAATGGGCAGCACCGCGCCGTTCATGGTCATGGACACCGACATCTGATCCAGGGGAATGCCGTCGAACAGCAGCTTCATGTCCTCGACGCTGTCGATCGCCACCCCGGCCTTGCCCACGTCGCCCACCACGCGCGGGTGGTCCGAGTCGTAGCCCCGGTGCGTGGCGAGGTCGAAGGCCACCGACAGGCCCTTTTGCCCGGCGGCCAGGTTGCGGCGGTAAAAGGCGTTGCTGGCCTCGGCGGTAGAAAAGCCCGCGTACTGCCGGATGGTCCAGGGCCGCGCGGCGTACATGGTGGCGCGCGGCCCGCGCGTGTACGGCGGCAGGCCGGGCAGGGTCTCCGCCGCCCCGGCGGGCAGATCGGCGCGGGTGTACAGCGCCTGGAGGGTCAGGCCCTCGGGGGTGACGCGGTTCAGGGTTTCAGGTTCCGCGCCTTTCAGATCCTTGCGGGCCAGCGCCTTCCAGGCGTCCAGCGGGGGTATGTCTTGCTCGCTCATGCGCTCAGCCTCCGTAGGGGGCCATGATGCCACGCGCGGGCCTAACGGGCGTTAGGAAGGGGAAGGGACGCCCAGGGTTCGGCTCAGCGACCCTGCGCTGCTGCCTGCGTCAGCGCCGCCTCAATGCCGCGTCCGCGCCAGCCGGTGTCCAGCGCCTGCGCCTCGCCGCCGGGCCACACCAGATGCGCGCCGATCACCGCCCCCCCGGCAATGGCCAGGGCCGCCGCTGTGACGTCGCCCAGCGGGGCGCCGGGGCACAGGCGCAGGGCGGCGGCGTGCAGGGCCGGGGCCAGCGGCAGGGGCGGGCGGGTGACGCGGACACGGGCAGGCAGGCTCACCCTTCCAGGGTACACACCCGTCTCAAGGGTGGTGGGGCAGCGGCGGCGCGCCTGTCCGCCCTTCTCTTCTGCAGTCTGCTTTGACTACAATGCCCCCGATGACCGATGTACCGAGAGCCGCCTGATGGAAACGCAGCCCTGATGCGCGCCCTGGCCTGGATTCTGACCGTGGTGCTGATCGCCTGCGCGCTGTGGCTGGCGCTGCTGACGCTGGGCGCCTTCGCCTCGCTGGGGGCCAGCGCGCCGCTGTGGCTGCGCTCGCTGGGCAGCCTGGAGCACGCCACGAGCGCCCAGCTGGGCCTGTCCAGCCTGACGAATTTTGCCCGTGCGGTGGGGCTCGCGGTGCTGACCAGTGCCCTGGCGGGTCTGGCGGCGTACATCAAGCCCCGGCGGGCCTGAATCCACGCCGGGCCGGGCGGCCAGACTCTAGGTCAACGCCCGGCTGAAGCTGTGCGCGGCGCGCAGTTTCATGTCTTCCAGGGCATTCCAGTCCGGGGTGACGCGGCGGATGGCCTCGTCCACCAGGGCCGCGGGTGGGGGCGGGACGGGATGGCTGGGGGCGCCCGCGTCGGCGCAGAAGCCCTGGACCTTGGGGTCGTAGGCGACGCCGGAAAATGGCGTTCCGGCGGCGGCAGCCAGGATCACGGCGTGCAGGCGCACCCCGATCACGTAGCCGCTGCGGGCGATGGTGTCCAGCGCGGTCTGCGGGTCACGGGTGCTGACCACCACGTTGGCGCCCAGCGCGTGCGCGGCCACGTCGTCGTGGTCCGGCATGAAGCTCAGGGCCGTGACATGTCGCCCCGCACGCCGGAGCTGCAACGTCACCTCCCGCAGCGGCTCCAGCGCCTCTGTGACGTCCCCGCGCGGGGCGATGACCACGCTCCGCAGGTCACGGGGCAGCTCGGGCGTGGGCGTCAGCAGCAGGGCCGGATCGCCGCCCAGTTCCCCCTTCAGGCCCAGGCCTTCCAGGGTCTCCAGGCTGCCTGCGTCGCGCACGATGATCCGCAGGCCCCTCAATGCGGCGGCCACCTTGCGCCCACCTTCCGGCGACAGCGGGCCGACACTCTGGTTGAAAATCACCACGCGCTTGCCCAGCAGGCGGGCCAGCCGGATCACGCCCAGGTAGTAGCTCAGGGTCCGGGCGCTCGTCTTGTCCTGCAGCAGGCCGCCGCCGCCGCTGAGCAGCACGCTCGAGCGGGCCACCGCCGCCAGCAGCGGCCCCGGCTTCATGCGGGCCGCCGCCTCCGCGCCGAACGCCTGGGCCGATGCCTGCGGCGTGTTGGAGAGCAGCAGGGGCGTCAGGCCGCGTTTTTTGATCTCGCGCGTGATCGCCAGGGCAATCGCCTCGTCGCCGGTGTTGCCGAAACCGTAGTACCCGCTGACCGCCACCCGGCGGCTCACGCCTGGCCTCTGACACCGGCGCCCAGGCGCGGCGAGCCGTAGGTTTTCCACAGCCGCATTCCGGTCCTCAGCGCCCAGATGGCGACGACGCCCAGCAGCAGTCCCAGCCCCAGGCCGATAAAGACGCGCGCCGCGCTGATCAGCAGCGGGGTATGGAAGTGCGAGAAGGTGTTCAGGATGCTGGACTGCCCCACCACCCCGGCCAGGATCAGCAGGCCGCTGAAATAGCCGGGCAGTGTGCCACTCAGGCCCAGCAGCCCCAGCGGATGCGCGGCGATCTCCTTGAAGCGCGGGCGGATGATCGAGTCCTGCACCTCGCGCCGCAACGACGCCTCGAAGTCGCTGGCCGAGCCGCCGGTGGCGTTGCCGCGCCGCTCGTAGACCAGCGACAGCAGCACGAACCCCAGCGCCATCACGGCCACGTCGCCCAGCCGGATCGGGGCGGCGTAGATGTCGGCGGCGGTCTTTCGGATGTCCTGGCGCGGCAGGAAGCTCAGGGCCACCAGCAGCAGCGGCAGCAGCAGTGTCAGGCCGACGCCCCGGAACGGTTCGAGGCCCAGCGTGCTCTCGCGGCTGGCCCCCAGCGCGGACACGAACAGCACGCCCACCAGCGAGAGGCCGGTGGCCAGGAACCAGTCGGTGACCTTTGAGCGCCGCAGGACCAGCCCCAGCGCTGGAAAGGCCACGGCGGCCAGCAGCGCCGCACTCTCGAAGGGGTGCAGGGTGTTCAGGCCAAAGGCCAGCAGCGCCACCACACCCGCCAGGGTCACGCCCAGCCTGGACAGCGGGAAGCTCAGGCCCAGCAACAGCAGCGCCGCCAGCGGCCCCACGACGCTCAGCGCCCGCAGAAGCGGGCTGGGATTGAAGGTGCCCACCTGCGGCTCGGTCAGCGTGATGCCCGAGCGCTTCAGCAGCTGCTGGGTGCGGCCCAGCATGGCCTCGGTCTCGTTGATGGTGGGGTAGGGGCGCAGGTACAGCAGCCGCATGCCGCGCTCGCGGGCGGCCAGGTTGTACTTGCTGGCCACGTCCAGCGGCTCGAGCTTGTTCTGGTAGCTGGGGGCCAGCGCGAACAGCCGCACGCCGCCGTGCGTTTCCACCAGCCGGTCCAGCCCGTCCTGAATGTTGCCCTCGATGATGGCGGGCAGGCGGCTGCCCATCGCCTGATCCACCTGCGCCAGCAGTTCCGGGGTGCGTGCCCCGATCACCTCGTCGCCGGTAAAGGCGATGAAGGGCACGTCCGGCCAGTCCGTGCCTACCTTCTGGGTGGGCACCGCGTCATCCTGATAGGGGCGGTAGACCACCACCATGCCCTGCTGTTTGAAGTCGTTCACCGCCGCCGTGTCCGGCCCGGCCGGCAGGAAGCGCGGGTCGCTGGGCCACTCCACCCAGGTCTGGCCGCCGATGGTGACCTCGCGGGTGGGGATGGTGTAGCGGCCCCGCAGCGCCTCGGCAATGGCGGGCGTGGCCGCCTTCATGTACACCGCGTTGGTCTTCACCGCCTGCCCCGGAAAGTCCGCCGCCAGGTCCGCGCCGCTTTTCAGGTACAGCTCGCCGCGCTGTTCCAGGCTGGCAATGGTGTCCTCGTACAGCGCCACGCCGTTGACGCCCAGCGCCTTGTACCGGTCCAGCAGCGCCTGCGGCTCCAGCCCGAAACGCCGGGCCTGGATCACCAGCGCCGGGTAGTCCATCACCAGCGCTGCCGTTTTCTGGGACTGCTCGTACTGCACGCGCCCGAAGCCCAGCAGCAGCGCCGGGATCAGCGACAGCGCGATCAATCCCAGCAGCAGCGGCGTCCAGGGATGGCGGGTCGCCGGGGGCAGCGACGTGGGCGCGGCAGGCAGGCGCGGCTCCGGCTGGGGGATGGGAGACAGTGGGGCGCGGTTCGGGTCGGTCACAAAGCACATCCTAGCGGCGTGGTGGGGCGGGGGAGGGGCGGCGGGCCAAAATCGGGGCAGCCTAGCGCCTGTCCCGCGCAGGCTCGTCCGCCGAAGGGTGGAGGTGTGGGCAGGCGGTCCCTGGAAGCTGTGGCGTGGGCGGCGCGCTACAATCCGTCGTCACGCCCGAGTCGGGGCGCGAGAAAGGCCGCAGAATCCATCTGTCAGGCTGAGAGGAGAGCAGAACTATGAAGGCACACACCATCACCTACGGGTGTCAGATGAACGAGTACGACACGCACCTGGTTCAGTCGCAGCTGGTCAGCCTGGGCGCGGATCTGGTGGACAGCGTCGACGAGGCCGATTTCGTGCTGGTCAACACCTGCGCGGTGCGCGGCAAGCCGGTGGACAAGGTCCGCAGCCTGCTGGGGCAACTACGCAAGACCAAGGCCCAGCGCCCGCTGGTGGTGGGCATGATGGGCTGCCTGGCGCAGCTTGAAGAGGGCCAGCAGATGGCCCGCAAGTTCGAGGTGGACGTGCTGCTGGGGCCAGGCAGCCTGCTGGACATCGGCGCGGCGCTGGAGAGCAACGGGCGTTTCTGGGGCCTGCAGTTCAAGGACGAGCTGCACGAACACATTCCGCCCTCTCCCACGGGCAGGTTGCAGGCGCACCTGACCATTATGCGCGGCTGTGACCACCACTGCACGTACTGCATCGTGCCCACCACACGCGGCCCGCAGGTCAGCCGCTCGCCGGACGACATCCTGCGCGAACTGGACCTGCAGCTCGCGGCGGGGGTGCAGGAGGTCACGCTGCTGGGCCAGAACGTCAATGCTTACGGCGTGGACGGCGGGGCGCGGCTGGCCGGCTATCCCTCGTTCGCCGACCTCCTGCGCATGGTGGGGCGCAGCGGCGTGCGGCGCATCAAGTTCACCACCAGCCACCCCATGAACTTCACCGAGGACGTGGCCGCCGCGATGGCCGAGACGCCCGCCGTGTGCGACTTCGTGCATCTGCCGGTGCAGAGCGGCAGCAGCCGCGTGCTGCGGCGCATGGCCCGCGAATACACCCGCGAGAAGTACCTGGGTCACATCGCCGACATCAAGAAGCACCTGCCGAACGTGGTGCTCGCCACCGACATCATCGTGGGCTTTCCTGGCGAGACCGAGGAAGATTTTCAGGAAACCCTGAGCCTGTACGACGAGGTGGGGTTTGACAGCGCGTACATGTTCATCTACTCGCCGCGCCCTGGCACGCCCAGCTACAAGCACTTCGCGGACCTGCCGCGAGAGTTGAAGACCGAACGCCTGCAGCGCCTGATCGTGAAGCAGAAAGAATGGAGCAAGCTGAAAAATGCCACGAAAGTCGGCACCGTGCAGGAAGTGCTGCTGCGCGGCGACGCCCACAGCGAGGGCTTTCTGGAGGGCCACACGCGCGGCAACCACCCCACCGTGGTGCCCAAGGCCATCGGCGCCGATGGGGCAGGCGTCTATTCGGTGCTGATCGGCCACAGCACCCCGCACATGCTCTACGGCCAGATTCTGGGCGCAGACGGCCAGCCGCTGCCGGAAATTCCCCGGCTGGAGCCGCAGGCGGCGGCGCTGAGCAGCCCGCTCCAGATGGCGTAGGCCGTCCCTGGTCCCGGCCCTCTCCATGCGGAGGGGGCTTTTTGTTTTGCCCTTTTGTCAATCTCAAGCGGCTGTCATACGGATTCCGTTTGTTTCGTGTGGAAATCCGAGCTGTCCCGATTTCCACACTCCACGTCCGGAACCCGTTTTTCTCCTGCTCACTTCGCTCGGATTTCCAGGTGTTTTCAACACCTTTCAATCGGAGTCCGTATCAGATCAAGAAAGCCAGGTCAGAAGGGACCGCGCCGTGGTGATGCGGGGTTACTTGATGTCCACCTGAAAGGCCGGCACCTTCACCTGAATGGTGCGGAAGCCGTCCGGCCCGGTCCCTTCAGAGGCCAGCTTGACGTTGACGCTGGCCTGGGCCTCCAGCGTGCGGACGCCGGTTTCCTGCGGGAACTCCACCACGGCCTCGATGCGCTCGCCGATGTTCCACGGCTTGGGCGGCAGGTACGACGCCACACACACCTGAAACTGCCCGTACTTCAGGTCCGGCAGGCCGGTCTTGGCGGTGTCCAGCACGCTCAGGCTGAAGGGGCGGGGGCAGTCGTTCTTCAGCAGCAGGTTGTGGGGGCCGAGGTTGACCAGCGTGACCGTCAGCAGCCGCCCGTTGACGCTGACGCCGGAGCTGATCTGGGTCTGCGGCAGCGTGACGCGGGGGGCGCAGGACGTGGCGGCCAGCGCCAGACCCGCCAGCAGGAAACGTGAGGACGGCAAGTGGGGAAGGCGAAGCATGGCGTCCAGGGTAACAGCCTGCGTTCTGAGAAAGTGCCCTGAGCGGGCGTTCCCGTTGTGGAGGCCCAGGGTGGAACACAGAACCGCCGCCGCGTGTGTGGCAGCGGTGGCAGACAGCCGGCAGGGCCAGCCCCTGACCTGTGTCCCTGACCCACTCTGAAGCCCACCGGACACAAATCGTTGCCGCATGCCACCCCGCCCCTTCCGGACAGGGTTTCAGGGTTCTGGCCGAGACTCCGCGTCCTTGCCCCCGCTGCCTTAAGCTGATGCTGGTCCAGTTCACACTAAGCCGGATGACCTACGCTATGATGCGCGCGTTCAAACTCTAGACAGGTGACAAGGCCGGGCAATGCGAGCTTTGTGTTGTTCTCTTGACCCATCCCACCCGTCAACCCCCTTTCGGAGGCCCCATGAAGAAATTAGTCACCCTCAGCTCGTTGCTCCTCGTTTCCGCTGCACTGGCCGCGTCGCCCGCCGACACGCTGGTGATTCAGTCCGCCGCCGATATTCCCACGCTGGACCCCGGCGTGACCTACGACACCGCGTCCTCGAGCCTCGTGGACAACATGTACGAGACGCTGATCACCTATGACGGCGCCAGCCTGACCAAGCTGATTCCCGCGCTGGCCACCAAGTGGACCGCGAGCAACGGCGGCAAGACCTACACCTTCGACCTGCGCAAGAACGTCAAGTTCCACAGCGGCGCCACCATGACCTGCGCCGACGCCGAGTACACCTTCGAGCGCAACCTCGTGACCAACAGCGGCGCCAGCGGCAACTGGTTTATCGCCGAGCCGCTGACCGGCACGCAGAGCAACGCCGCCGACGACAAGAGCGTGACCTGGGCCAAGATCGACAAGTCCGTCGAGTGCAACAACAACGGGCAGCTCGTCTTCACGCTGGCCGCCGTGGACCCCGCTTTCCTGGCCAAGCTGGCCTACACCGGCATGGCGATTGTCGAGAAGGCCTACAGCGCCAAGATCGGCGAGTGGGACGGTACCGAGAAGACCTGGAAGGACTGGATCGGCAAGGACCTGACCGGCAGCGAACTGAGCAAGAAGCCCAACGGCACCGGCCCCTACAAGCTGGTCCGCTACGACGCCAACAACTACCTGTTCCAGGCCTTTGACGGCTACTGGGGCAAGAAGCCCAACATCAAGAACGTGATCCGTCAGAAGGTGCCGGAACTGGCCGCCCGCCAGCAGGCCCTGCTGCGCGGCGACGCCGACATCATTGAGGGCGGCGGACGCAGCGTGGACGAGGCTCAGATCAAGGGCAAGCCCGGCGTGACCTGGGTGGACGATCTGCCCAGCACCACCTCGACGGCCATCTTCATGAACGAGAAGATCGGCGGCAAGGGCAACAACCTGCTGGGCAGCGGCAAGCTGGACGGCAAGGGCATCCCCGCCAACTTCTTCAGCGACGTGAACGTGCGCCGCGGCTTCTCCTACGCCTTCGACTACCAGGGCTACATCAAGGACGTGCAGAAGGGCAAGGGGATCCAGCGCACCATGCTGATGCCTGATATCTTCCCCGGCTACGATCCCAAGGTGAAGACCTACACCTTCGATCCCAAGAAGGCCACCGAGTACTTCAAGCGCGCCTGGGGCGGCGAGCTGTGGAAGAAGGGCTTCGTGCTGACCGCCAACTACCGCGCCAACGCCGTGGCGTCTCAGACCGCCATGGAAATCCTGAAGCGCAACATCGAGTCGCTGAACCCCAAGTTCCGGGTCAACATCCAGTCCAAGCAGTGGAGCGAAATGCTCTCCGACTCCCGCAAGGGTGAGGAAGCCATGATCCTGATCGGCTGGGCCCCGGACTACGCCGACGCCGACAACTTCATGTACACCTTCTACGCCAGCGACGGCTACTACAGCCCCCGCGCCAACTGGAAGGACACCAGCGTCGACAAGTGGCTCAAGCAGGCCCGCAGCACCATCAACACCGCCGAGCGCAACCGCCTGTACAGCCTGGTGGGCCAGCGCGCCTACGAGCAGGCCCCGTACATCCTGGTGCCCGCACCCGTGGACTACCTGTTCAACAGCAGCCGCGTGACTGGGGCGCCGCGCACAAAGGCCGGCTACAACCCTATGACCTCGCTGTACTGGAAGGACCTGTCCAAGAAGTAACCGGTCCTGCTGTGACCTGAGGTGTCCGCAGGGACAGGCGGGGCAACCACGAACGCGGGTTGCCCCGCCCCCTTTTGTTTTTGCTCAGTTTCACCCCGCAAGCACCTTTATGCGCTTTTCACCCATTAAACTGAGGCTCAGATGCTGAACTTCACTCTCCGGCGACTGATCCAGATTCCACTGGTCATGCTCGTCCTGTCCGTCATCGTCATCGGCCTGACACAACTGTTGACCCCTGAACAGCGGGCCGCGCCGTACATCCGCAGCGAACAGCAGGCGGCCCGTCTGGAACAGATCATCACCGAGCGTGGGCTGCGCGATCCCTTCCCTGTGCAGTACGGGCGCTGGTTTTCCAACATCATCAAGGGTGACCTGGGCTACTCCAAGGCCAGCAACAAGGATGTCGTGGCCACCATCAAGGAACGGCTGCCCAACACCATCGAGCTGGCGCTGCTGACCGCTATTCCCATTCTGCTCCTGGCGGTCTGGCTGGGCACCCTGAGCGCCTTGCACAAGGACAAATTCATCGATCAGCTGCTCCGGGTGGTCGTGGTGCTGGGCTACAGCCTGCCGACGTTCGTGCTGGGGATCGTGTTGCTGGCGGTGTTCTACGCGTATCTGGGCTGGCTGCCCGGTGCAGGGCAACTGGACATCATCAACCAGTTTTCGGTCAGTGACCTGAAACGCTACACCGGGATGATGACGGTGGACGCCGCCCTGAACGGCCGCTGGGACATTGCCTGGGACGCGCTGCAGCACATGATTCTGCCTGCCGTGACCCTGCTGATTGTCCTGAGCGCCAACCTCGTCAAGGTGATGCGCAACAGCATGCTGGAGGTTCTCACCAGTGATTACGTGCGCACCGCCCGGGCCAAGGGCCTGTCTTCCAAAGTGGTCAACGGCAAGCATGCTCGCCGCAATGCGCTTCTGCCCATCATCACGCTGGGCGGCTTTTTGGTGATCAATCTGCTGGCGGGCTCGGTGATCACCGAAACCATCTTTGCCTATCCCGGAATCGGGCAGTGGTTCGTGCAGGCCGCGCTTCAGCTGGATATCGCCGGCGTGCTGGGCTTCACGCTGCTTTCGGCCCTGCTGGTGGTGGTCATGAGTACCGCGGTGGATATTCTGTACGGTGTGATTGATCCCCGCGTGAGGTTCCACTGATGCCGCTCTCTAACGTTTCCTGGACCGTTCTCTGGAGATTTCTATGACCACCAGCTCCTCTGCCCCCGTCTCTATCGAGAAGCGCGGCGCTTTCCAGATGTTCTGGACTGGCCCCGCCATGCGGAAGATGCGGCGCAATCCGCTGGCCATCGGCGGCCTGATTATCACCCTGCTGTTCGCCCTGCTCGCGCTGTTCGCCCCACTGGTGGCCAGGCCCGCCGGCAACTGCCTGCGCGATCTGGGGATGACCAGCCAGAGTCAGGTGTACAACCCGCTGGCCGCGCCGTTCTGGCAGGCCGTGTTCGCCCCGCCGGCCAGCTGCTACAAGATCCAGCGCCTGAGCTTCGCGCAGGAACCCGCGCCGCCCAATTCGATTGAGGGTGCCACCGCGCCGTTCGGAACCGTCAACGGCTACAACATCTTTTACGGACTGGTCTGGGGCACCCGCACCGCCCTGAAGATGGCCTTTACCATCGTGGGCATCACCCTGGTGGTGGGCGTGTTGATCGGAGCCATCAGCGGCTTTTACGGCGGCTGGGTGGACAACCTGATTCAGCGCTTTATCGACGTGATCTTCGCCATGCCAGGACTGGTGCTGACGGTGGTGATCCTGACCATCCTGCGCGCCAAGAATCCGGGGGGTGATCCGACGTGGCCGATCATCATCGCGTATTCGGTGGCCGGCTGGGCCGGATACGCCCGTGTAATTCGAGGTGACGTTCTCAAGACCCGTCAGCTGGAATACGTGGACGCCGCCCGAGGCCTGGGCGCCCGCGACATGCGGATGATCCTCAAGCACATCATTCCCAACAGCGTGACCACGGTGTTTACGATTGCCGTGCTGGATCTGGCCACCGTGCCGCTGGGCATCGCCGCCCTGAGCTTCCTGGGCCTGGGCTTCGAGCCGGGGTACTCCGAGTGGGGCCAGCTGGTGGACTTTGCCCGCGCGTGGCTGAAGCCCGAGTACTGGTACGTGCTGGTGTTCCCCGCCACCTTCATCGTGCTGTTCAGCCTGGCCTTCAACCTGTTCGGCGACGGCCTGCGCGACGCGCTGGACCCCAAGACGAGGTAAGCAGGTTTTCAGAGGGGCGCGGTGCCTGGGTCTTCACTTCCCAGGCACCGCGCCTTTTGCGTCGACGGTCTGGGCCTGTCCTCAGGCCGGGACGAATTCGAACACATGGCCTTCCGGGTCGCGCACGGCCAGCCCTTGCTCATCGCGCACCGACAGCAGTCCAGCGGCGTCCACCTGCCCGGCCACCGCGTCCACGTCGGCGTAGAAGCGCACCAGCGCGTGATCACCGCCCAGCATGTCGGCCAGCCCCACCTGCGGGTCCCAGGCGTACAGCCACCTTCTGGGCGTGCCGTTGCCGTCCGGCTCGGCCTGCGGCCCCAGGGTGAACTGGGCGAAGTCGCGGTCCTCTTGCTCCTTGGCATACGCAAAACCGTAGGCGCGGGGCAGCCGCTCCTTCATGGCGGCGTAATCACCAAAGGCCAGCGCGACCTCGCGCAGGCCCATCACCGGCAGGGCGTGGGCGGGGCGCTGAACCGGTGTGGGCGGAAAGTGCGGCTGACGCGCGTCGTCGCGGTTTACGCCACGCAGTTCCAGGCCGTGGCCGAACGGATCAAAGAAGTACAGCGTCGGGTCGGGCCGGTCGTCCGTGCCCAGGTTGATCTCCTGCCACTCCAGGCCGTGCGCGTCCAGCAGCGCCTTGCTCGGCTCCAGCTGAGCCGGATCGATCTGCCAGGCGTAGTGCAGGTGGGAGGCTCCGCGTGGCCTCAGTGGGGCCAGCCGCTCGTCATTGGCCTGCCGCGTGATGGGCTGCCACAGCGTCAGCGTCTGATGCGGGTTGACCGTGAACTCGGCCACGCCCGCCGCCTCGTCGTGACGCCGCAGCTCCAGGCCCAGAACCTGCGAGTAGAAGCGCACGCCGCGCCCCAGGTGGTTGACTTCCAGCGTCAGGCCCGCCAGATCGAGGATGGGAGAGGGGGTCATGCCCGCATTTGAGCGCAGGCCACCCCACCCAGTTCGCTGGCGAGGTTCAGGGATTCTTCAGGCGATCTGCTCGTGGGCCGCGTCCACCAGCGCCTGCGCGCCCTGTCCGAGCGTGTCGTTGGCCAGTTCCGCGCCCAGCTCGGCGCACTCGCTGGGGTCGCCGCTGGTGGTGGCGCGCAGCACCTGCGAACCGTCCAGCGCGGCCACCCAGCCTTCCAGCGTCAGGATGCCGCCCTTGACGGTGGCGTGCGCGCCCACCGGGGCCATGCAACCTGCGCCCAGCCCCGCCAGGAACTCGCGCTCGGCGGTGATGCGGTCGTCGGTGGTGTGGTCGTGGATGGCGTAGGCGACTTCCACCGTCAGGTCGTCGTCCGCGCGGGTCTCCAGGGCCAGCGCGCCCTGACCGGGGGCGGGCAGCATGATGTCCGGCTCGATGAATTCGTCGATGCGGTGGCGCATCTCGGTGCGGATCAGGCCCGCCGCCGCCAGGATGATCGCGTCGTACTCGTCGGAGGCCAGCGCGGCCAGCCGGGTGTCGATGTTGCCGCGCAGCCCCACGATCTGCAGGTCCGGGCGAAACGCCTTCAGGAACGCCTTGCGCCGCACGCTGCTGGTGCCGACGCGCGCGCCCTGCGGCAGGTCCGCGAGCCGCTTCATGCCCTCCTTGCCGATCAGGACGTCGCGGGCGTCCACCCGCTTGGGAATGGAGGCCACCTCCAGCTCTTCGGGCTGGCTGGTCGGCAGGTCCTTGAGAGAATGCACCGCGATGTCGATGCGCTTGGCGAGCAGGGCGTCCTCGATCTCCTTGATCCAGAAGCCCTTGTCGCCTTCCTTGGCCATCGAAATCAGGCTGGCGCGGTTGCGATCGCCCTTGGTGGCGATGGTCTGAATCCGGAAATCCGTTTCAGGCCACTCTTCTTTGAGCCGGGCCACCACCCAGTGGGTCTGTGCCAGCGCCAGCGTGCTGCCGCGCGTTCCTACCGTCACCGTCCGCATAACCTGAGCAGTATAGGGGTTGGGGGCGGCTCCCGCCTACGCGCGCTGGTCTTCATCTCCGGCAACGGTCTGGGGCGTGGCCCGCCGCCCGGCGGGGATGGACGGGGGATGGACTGTGAAAGGAACAGCGCCAGCCCCCGATGGTCGCCCCGGCCAATCCGTTCTATGGTGGCTGCTGGACCAGACCGGCCACCGTCCGGCACCATGAGCCGTGAGCGGCAAGGCAAGCCCGGCAAGGAGCGACATGACCCAGACTGAAGACCCACCGACGGCATCCGGCGCCGCGCAGCGCACCCGGACCTACACCTGGCAGGACCCGCTGATCGGCGCGGGCGCGGCCCCCGGCCTGAGTGGGCTGGACTACCTGCGCGGCATGGTGCGCGGCGAGTTTCCCCCGCCGCCTATCGGGCAGACGCTGGGCTTCAGCATCGGCCGCGAGGAGGACGTGCAGAAGGGAAAGGTGACCTTTCACCTGCGCCCCGAGGAATTCCACTACAACCCCATCGGCAGCGTGCATGGGGGCGTGTACGCCACGCTGCTGGATTCGGCGCTGGGCTGCGCGATCCACACCATGTTGCCTGCCGGGGTGGGCTACACCACCCTGGATCTGGCCGTCAAATACCTGCGCCCGCTGCGGCTGGGCATGGGCGAGGTCCGCGCGGTGGCCGAGGTGATCAGCGTGTCGCGCCGGGTGGCCACCGCCAGCGCGCAGATCGTGGACGACGCGGGCAAGGTCTACGCCACGGCCACCACCACCTGTCTGGTGATGCGGCCGGTCCACGCCCCCGAACCCACCCAGGAGAGCCAGCCATGACCGAGCCGCAGAGCCTGTCCGGTTCCAACCTTGAACAGCTCGGCGTTCAGCGCGGCCTGGCGGAACACCTGGGCATCACCTTCAGCGAGGCCAGCGGCACGCGGGTGGTGGCGCAGATGCCGGTGCAGCCGCAGGTCCATCAGCCCTTCGGCATCCTGCACGGCGGTGCGAGCGTGGTGCTGGCCGAGAGTGTCGCCAGCACCGGGGCGTACCTCAGCGTCAGGGACCGGGGCATGCTGGCGGTGGGGCTCGAAATCAACGCCAACCACCTGCGCAGCGTGGCGTCCGGAACGGTCACCGCGACGGGGACGCCCATCTTCCAGGGCCGCACCACCGAGGTCTGGAGCGTTGAGATCGCCGACGAGCGCGGCAAGCTGATCTGCGTCTCGCGCTGCACCCTGGCGATCATTCCCAGGCCGGAGGGGGCGCAGCCGGGGTGAACCGTGCAGGAGGGGCGCAGGCGTGTGCGGGTGCCTCTGGCCCCTGATCTCCAGCAGGCAGAACACAGGGGTGAGGGGGCATGTCTGAGGCTGTCCACAGCAAATTGTCAGAAGAGTGTCATGGGCCGGGCCTACGATGGTCTGGAGAGGTGTACTCCACCCCTCATCCTTCCCTCCCCGGACACGCCACCCCCCCCCGGCGTGTCCTGTTTTTTGCCGGGCCGGGCAGCGGCAGGCCCGCGCAATGGTGAACGTCCGCCCACGCCTGACTCACGCGCACCCGGTCACCGGGAGTACACTCGCCCCATGTTGCCCCCGCTGGTCAAGCAGGTTCTCGACAACTTCAACTTCGACATCGACCCCGGACTGAGCCGCGACGAAAACGTTGACGAGGTCATCAAGAGTGCGGCGCTGCTGTCCGGCGCAGTATCCATCGAGCCGATTCCCTTTGCGGACATCCTGGTGATTACCCCCGTGCAGGCCAAGATGGTGCTGCACATCGGCAAGATCTACGGCTTCGACATCACCGCCGAGCGGGCGCGGGAGATCGTGCAGGAGTTGGGGGTCACGGTGGCCTACGGCGTGGCGGCGCGGCAGGTGATGCGGGGGCTGGCCAAGATGGCGCTGCCGCTGATCGGCGGCCTCATCACGGCCCCTGCCGTGTACGGCTGGACCTTCGCGCTGGGCCGCGTGGCGCAGAGCTATTTCGAGCGCAAGACCCTGGGGTTGCCCGACAGCCGCAAGGAACAGGTCCGGGTGATTCAGGAGGCCAAGCAGCAGTCGCGCAAGGTGCTGCCCAGCGCCCAGGACTTCACGGATCTCGCCAGCGAGCTGCGCCGCCGCGCCGATGAGAAGAACCGCAACCAGGGTGGACCGAACGGCCCGAACTGAAGCTGGACAGCCATGCAGGCGGCGAGGGGTAGACCCTTCGCCGCGCTTTCCTGACGTGATCCGTTCCTGGCGTCACAGCAACAGTTCACAAGCGCGGCGTCAGATGCCGCCAGGCTTGCAGGCAGCGCGTCCACCGCAGGCCATCCTACCCTTCGTCAGTCTCTAGTCTCTGGGCCAGTGGAAGACCCGCCCGTCCCGGAGGGTCAGCGTCACGGTGGCTGGTCCGGTGCCCGGGTCAAGAATCGTGCAGGTCAGCGTCTCGGGCGGCGGGTCCCCCACGCCGCTCTCGAAGCCGCTGACGCTCTGGCAGGGGCCGCTGGCGTCCTGCTCGCCGTCGCCGATCACGTCGGCGGCAATCGCCACCTGACGGATGTATTCCTCGAAACGCACCGGATCAGAGGCCATCAGCCGCGCCGTCTCGGCCTGTCGCGTGGCCTCGGCGGCGTGGCGCTGGCGTTCGGCCCCGGCCTGACGGGCGGCAGGTACGACCCACAGCACGGCCAGCAGGACCACGCTTAGCAGCAGCACGGGCCACAGGCGGCCCACAGAACGGCTCACGCCCGCATCCTAGCGAAACCGCTACCCTGGGGAGCGTGAAGCGCAAAACCTTTGACCTGCGGCCCTGGGCACGGGTGACCCAGTCCACCCAGACGGCGCTGGCCGTGCCGGGGTACGTGATCGTGGATTTCACGGCCCAGACTGTGGTTCGCCCATTGGAGGTGACCCGGCCAGAAAGCACCATCTGTCACCTGATTCTGGACCACGGCTACCGCTGGATTCGCTGTCATCCCACCGGCACGGGTGAGGGCGTGATGGGCGCGGCGTTGACCGTGCAGCTGAATGCGGCGGGCCAGCCGGTGCAGTTTTACGTGGACATTCACGGCGGCGAGGGCGTGTACGAGGACGGCCTGCCGTGGCACGACGACCTGTACCTGGACGTGGTGGGCGATCCCGATGACGAGGACCGCTGGACCGTGGCGGCCACCGAGATCATCGATGCTGACGAGCTGGACGACGCGGTAGAGGCCGGACTGGTGACGCCGACCCTGGCCGCGCAGACCTGGGAGCACGCCCGCCAAATCGAGGCGCAGCTGCGGGCTGGCAGCTACCCGCCGGTGGACGTGCTGCGGCGCTACGTGGAAGACCCGTATACTTGAATCCAGAACTTGAACCCGGTTCAAAATCCAACTCCCAGAGGTCTTCGATGCCCGATTCCACGCTGCAAGCCCCGCTGCCCCCGCAAGCTGTTCAGGCGGTCCAGGCCGCCCTGCACAACATTCCCATGAACGCCACGGTGGGCGTGACCATCACCGATGTCGGTGTGGGCTGGGCCACGGGCGAGTGCCCCGACACGCCGCCGTTTCACAACCACCTGGGCACCATCCACGCCGGGGCGCAGTTCCTGCTGGCCGAGGCGGTGAGCGGGGCCGCTTTCGGCGGGGCCTTTGCGGCCCACTTTGCCAGTGCCGTGCCGCTCATCGAGCGACTGGACACCCACTATGTGGGCCGGGCGCGCGGCGGCTTGACGGCCAGGGCACAGGCCCGCGCGGCTGATCTCCCCGCCGCTCTGGCAGCCTACACGGCGGAGGGTAAAGCGCGGCTGATCGTCGATGTCAGCGTCCGCGACGGCGAGAACAAGGAAGTGATGCGGGCGGTGGCGCACTGGTATCTGCGCTCCATGGCCACCTTGCGGGGCAACTGAAGCACGGCAGCGGACAGGGATCCATAAGCCATAAGAAGGGCCAGTTCAACCAACCGGCCCTTTTCGTGCGTGTCGCCTGCATTTCTGCCTGATCCGGACAGGCCCCGCCGCAAAGGCGGATTCATACGGATTCCGTTTGTTTCGTGTAGGAACCGGGAGAGCGCCGGTTCCTACACTCCACGTCCGGAGGGATGTTTTTCTCTTTCTCGCTCCGCTCGGATTTCCAGGTGTTTCCAACACCTTTTAATCGGAGTCCGTATCATTCACCTGCGACGCCGCATCAGGAGCCGACGCGCCCCCGGATCACCTCTTCCAGGCTGGGCAGGCGCACCAGACCGCGCCAGTACGCCCGAATGGTTTCCAGCACGTGCATGTATTCCTGGTAGTTGCCCGGCTTGACGACGTAGCCGCTGACCTGCTGATCGTAGGCCCGGTGAATGTCGCTGGGATGCTCGGAGGTGGACAGCACCAGCACCGGAATGGAGCGCACCTCGGGTATGGCCTTGACCCGTTCCAGAAACTCATGGCCGTTCATGATCGGCATGTTCAGGTCCAGCACGATCAGGTGGGGGCGGGAGGTCTGGTCGGGGCGGGTCAGGAAGTCCAGAGCCTCCTGACCGTTCTGAACGTGGTGAACCGTGATGTCCTGGTCCTGCTCTGCCAGCATGTCCTGGAAGAGCAGGGCGTCGGCCAGCTCGTCCTCGACAAGCAGCAGGTGAAAGGGCGCAGCACTCATGAAATCAGATTAATAATTGACTGCCAGGCCAATCGTTAGCCAGTTGACAATGCCTTCTGGCAGCAAGGAAAAATGAAGATTGGGAGGAATGCTCAGTCTGCCAGCGGACGGCGGGTGTTACCCTGGGGGCCATGCCCGCCGCCACGCCGCCCGAACGCTTTGCCGTGGCGGCCTTCGATGCCCTGATGGCGAATATTGCCATCGTCGACGCGGACGGAGTGATCGTCGCCGTGAACCGGGCCTGGACGGTCTTCGCAAGTGAGAACGGCGGAAGCAGCAACGACGTGGGGATCAATTACCTGTCGGTCTGCGACGCGGCGCGGGGCCGGGACAGCGGCGACGCCCACGCCATCGCGGCAGGCATTCGTGCGGTGTTGGCCGGCGAGCAGCCCCTCTACGAGCTGGAGTATCCCTGCCACACGGCCACCCAGCCGCGCTATTACGTGGCGCGCGTGACCCGGTTCGAGCAAGACGGCGCGCACTACGCGCTGGTGGCCCACGAGGACATCACCCGCCGCAAGCTGGCCGAGCTGGAAGTGTCCTCGCTGAACGCCTCGCTGGAGCGGCGGGTGCTGGAGCGGACGCAGGCGCTGGAGGCTGGAGAACGGGACTTGCAGCGCCTGAACACCGAGCTGACCGCGCGCAACGAGGAACTCTCGCAGTTCGTGTACGTGGCCAGCCATGACTTGCAGGAGCCGCTGCGGACGTTGGGGGCCTACGCCGACATCCTGCGTCACCGTTACCGGGGGCGACAGTTCGACGAGCGGGCCGACGCCTATCTGGGTCACATCACCGAGCAGGTGGGCCGCGCCCGCCGACTGGTCCGCGACGTGCTGGCCCTGGCCACCGTCAGCGAGGAAGCGCCGCGTGAGGTGACCGATCTGGCCGAGGTCTGCCGCGAGGTCCAGGCTGAACTGGACTGGCCCCCGGACGCCCGGCTGCATGCTGCTCCGCTGCCGCTGGTGTGGGCCAGTCCGCTCCAGATGCGCCAGCTGCTGGACAACCTGCTGGGCAACGCCCTGAAGTTTCATGGCGCCGCGCCGCTCCGGGTGACACTGAGCGCGGAGGCGGAAGGCGAGCTGGTCCACTTCATCCTGCGTGACAACGGCATCGGCATCGCGCCGGAGCACACCGAGAAGGTCTTCGGCATGTTTCAGCGCCTGCACGGGCGCACGGCCACCGGGGGCAACGGCATCGGGCTGGCGGTGTGCCGCCGCATCGTGGAGCGCCACGGTGGGCGCATCTGGATCGAGGCCGCGCCGGGCGGGGGCAGCGCCCTGCACTTCACGTTGCCTGTTGCCCAGGATGACGCGGTCCATCTCTCTGCGGCCGGGGAGAGAACCAGCGGATGAGGCCAGGGGCTTTGACGTTCCATTCCCTTTGTCTGGCCCGGTCTTTGCTAGGCTGCCGCGCGTGACCTCCCGCGACTCTGGCCGCCCCACTGGACGCCCATCAATCTCAGCCCCGACCGGGCTGCCGCTGCTGATGGCCTTCGATCTGGACGGCACCCTGATCACCGAGCAGGGCCGCGAGGTGGACGCCGCCACGGCGGAGGCGCTGGCCCGCCTGCGCGGGCTGGGCGTCAGGCTGGCGATCATCACCGGGCGCGACATGGCCCCCGACGCCGTGATGGACGTGATGCAGCCGGACGCGGTGGCCACCAACAACGGCGGGCGCATCGTGGTGAACGGCGAACTGCACACTGAGGCCCGGTTCACGCCCTCGGATCTCGAGGCGGTGCTGGCCCACGAGTTGACGGGCGCGCGCATCGTACTGTTCACGGCTGAGCGCCTGTTCGTGGACCTGCCGCACGGCACCGAGCCGGAACCCTGGATGATCGCCCGCGATTACGCCCCGCTGAGGGACGCCCCGGCCGGAGACGTGTTGAAGGCCGGGTTCTACCATCCCGGCGTGGCGGACTTTGCCGGCCGGCTGCGGCAGTCTCACCCGCATCTGGTGGTGACCGGCGCGCAGGACCCGTACCTCAGTTTCCTGACCGTCACCCCCGAGGGCGCCCACAAGGGCGCGGCCCTGACCCTGATCGCGGACGCGCTGCACCTGCCGCATAACCGCACGGTGGCCTACGGCGACAGCGACAACGACGAGGCCATGCTGGAGGTGGCCGGCTACGCCGTGCAGGTGGGCCGCCTGCCCCTGCTGACCCGCCACGCCCACGCCCGCCTGGAGCGTCAGACGGACCTGGGAGGCTACCTGGGCGCCTGGGCAGATCGTCTGGAGCGGGAATAAAAGCTTCCCATCAGTTCTCCAGCGGCAGAATTTGAACTTAACATTGACGGGTGAAGTCCGAACTCTTCTCCCATCAGGCCCGCCTGGAAGCCGCCCTGCCCGCTGCCCTGAAGCGACTCGCCACCACGCCGGGGGTTTACGCCGCGCTGTGGTGCGGCTCGGCGGCGCGGGGGGAGGCCACCCCGTACAGCGATCTGGACTTTCATGCGCTGGTCACGGGTGATGTACGCTGGCGCCGCAATGTCGTGGTGGACGGCGTGCCGGTGGAGGTCTTCCATAACCCCGTCCGCAAGGTACGCGCCATGTTCGCCGCCGAGGACGCCGCGACGATCACCATGTACGCGCAGGGCCGTGCCGTCCTGCCCCATCCCGATCTGGACGCGCTGATGGCCGAGGCGCAGGCGCTGTCCGCGGCTGGCCCGGTGCCCCGCCCACTCAGCGAGGCGCAACGCTTCAACCTGATCGAGGAGGTGATGGACTGCCGGGGCGTCGTCCAGCAGCCCACGCACGCGCTGCTGGCGCTGGCTGTGGCGAGTCGCGCCGTGGATCGGCTGTACGCGGTGAACGGCTGGTGGGAAGTCAAGCGCGAGCGCTGGCCCGCTGACCTTGCCGTCAAAAATCCAGAGGTGGCGCAGGAGTTGAATGCTGTCCTTGTCGCCTCTGAACCGGATTCACGACAGGCGGCGCTGGAAACCCTGATCACGCGGCTGACCGGCGATCTGGCGTACCGGGACGGGGGCAGCGAACCTCAGGCCGTGCCCTGAAGCCGCGTCAGTCTCCTGTCATTCTGTTCGTCCTACACTCCCGCCAATGATCGAGGCCAGATGATTGAGGTCAGCCACTACGGCAAACGCTACGGCGCACATCAGGCGGTGCAGGATCTCAGCTTCACCGTGCAGCCGGGGGCGGTGTTCGGGCTGCTGGGCAGCAACGGGGCGGGGAAGACCACCACCATCCGCGCGCTGGTGGGCCTGACCCGCCCCACCTCCGGCACGGTGCGGGTGGCGGGCTTCGACGTGTGGAAGGAGCCGATGAAGGCCAAGGCCGCCTTCGGCTACATCCCGGATCGCCCGTACCTGTACGGCAAGCTGACCGCCCGCGAGCTGCTGCGCTTCGTGGGGCAGCTGTACCGGGTAGAGGGGGCCGACGCCGAGATCGACCGCTGGCTGGCCCTGTTCCGACTGGAAGACTTCGGCAACGAACCCATCGAGACGTTTTCCCACGGCATGCGGCAGAAGGTGGCGATCATCGCGGCCCTGCTGCCCGATCCCGGCGTGTTGATCGTGGACGAGCCGATGGTGGGCCTCGATCCCCACGCGGCCCGGCAGGTGCGAGAGCTGCTGCGCGCCCACGCCGACCGGGGCCGCACGGTCTTGCTGACCACCCACAGCCTGCCGCTGGCCGAGGCCGTGTGTGACCGGCTGGTGGTGCTCGACCGGGGCCGCGTGCTGGGCGAGGGCACGATGGACGAGCTGCGAGATCGCACCGGCACCGCCGCCGGGGGCGTCCACGGCGACAGCCTGGAGCGCATCTTCTTCCGCCTGATCGAGGAGGAGCAGGAGGAGGAACGTCAGCGCCGGGAAGGGGTGGCGGGATGAAGCTGGGAGGCAGTCCGCAGTGCGCGGTACGCGGCTCTTTAATTCTTCCCCCCTTGTGGGAGAGGGAGGGAGCCGCGAAGCGGCGGAAAGGTGAGGGGGCCACCGAGCGGCGAACCCGCCCCACCCAGGCCCCCCGCCCATGACCACCCGCCCCGCCCCCACACCCCAGTCCACCCGCCCGCCCAGCCTGCTGAACCTCAAGCTGACGGCCCTGCGCCACACGCTGCGGCGAGGGCCGAAATGGGGCTACGCCCTGGTCATGCTGCTGGCCGCGCTGCTGGTGTGGGCCGAGATTTACGGCACCTGGCGGGCGCTGAATTTTCTGGGGTCTTTCGGCAGCATCGGCACCAATGTCTTCGCCCGCGTGCTGGAAATCGGCCTGATTACCCTGTCCAGCGGCGTGACCTTCAGCGCCACCACCGCCGCCATCTCCACGCTGTACCTCAGCGAGGATCTGAACTTCCTGCTGACCCAGCCGATTAAAACCTGGCGCGTCTTCGCCCTGAAAGTCACTGAGACGTTCCTGAATACGGCGATGGTGCCGGTGTTCCTGACCCTTCCGCTGCTGCTGACGGTGGGCGTGTATTTCCACGCGCCGCCGTGGGCCTACCCGCTGATGGTGCTGACGGCCTTAATGACCTTCGCCGCCCCGGTGGGCCTGGGTGCCTTGCTGGCTGTTCTCCTGATGCGGGTGGCCCCGGTGGGCCGGGTGCGCGAGGTCAGCACCGGCCTTGGCGTGCTGATCAGCGCCGGGCTGGTGTACGCCATCCGTGCGCTGCGCCCCGAGGTGCTGATCCAGAAGATGCAGGATCCGGCGCAGTTCGAGACCCTGCTCAAGACCTTCGCCAGTCCCAGCAGCCCGTTTCTGCCGCCCGTGTGGGCCTCGCAGGGCATCTGGGGAGCGGCGCAGGGCCGGCTGGACTGGGGGGTGCTGCCCCTGCTGATCCTGACCGTGGGCCTGCTGGCCGCCGCCACCGCCCTCGCCACCCGCGCGTACCAGGACGGCTGGGCACGGGCGCTGGATTCCAGCACGCCCCGCCTCGATCCGGCGCCGAAGCGGGCCACCGCCGCCGAGCGGCTGTTCGCGCGCCTTGGCCCCGGCGGCAGCCTCGCCTACAAGGATCTGCGCGTGACCCTGCGCGATCCGACGCAGTGGAGCCAGCTGCTCGTGGTGGTGGCGCTGGCCGGGGTGTATCTGGTCAGCGTGAAGGCCGTGCCGATCCCACTGCCGCAGTTCCGGGGCATTCTGGGCTACGTGCAACTGGCCTTTCAGGGCTTTATCGTCTCCGGCGTGGCGGTGCGGCTGGCCTTTCCCGCCGTCAGCACCGAGGCCCGGGCGTACTGGCTGCTCAGAACGGGGCCGATCAGCGCCCAGCAGATCGTGCTGAGCAAGTTCTGCGGCGTGCTGCCGGTCACCCTGACGCTGGGGCTGGTGATGGGCGTCGCTAGCGCCCTGAGCATGAACCTGGGGCCTACCCTGCTGCTGCTGAGCGTGCTGGTCAGCGTCAGCAACGCCTTCGTGATCACGGCGCTGGGGGTGGGCCTGGGCGCGGCCTCGCCTCGATTCGACGCCGACAACCCCGCCGAGATCGGCGTCAGTCCCGGCGGGCTGGCCTTCATGGGCCTGAGTCTGGCGTACTCGGTGCTGTGCCTGGGGCTGCTGGCGCGTCCGGCGGCGGGCAGCGTGCTGCGGCCAGACCTGTTTCCGGGCCTGTCCGCACTGGGCACAGTGGAAGGCGTGCTGGGCTTGACTGGCCTGGGGCTGGCCACCGTCTCCGGGACATGGCTCAGTTTGCGCCTGGGGTGGCGACGGCTGGACGCGCTGGAATAGCGGCGGTCTGGGCGGACTCCAGCGGGAAAGCGCATAATGTTCCAAACATGTCGACAGACCTTCAAGACACAGATCGCGAAGATAGAGAGCACCGCCACGAGCGCAGAGAGCGCCGCCGTGCCGCACGCAGGGACGATCCGCTTTCGGCGCTGGGGGGCACCCTGATCGCGCTGCTCGTGACGGGCCTGATCTTCGGTGAGGCGCTGGTGGGCTTCGCGCTGCTGGTGCTGGTGGCGGTGTTCGCTGCGGCGTATCTGGTGTTGCCGGGGGCGCAGCGTGGACTGTCGGCGCTGCTGCCCACCCCCGGCTTCAAGCGCGCGGCTGGGCTGGTGATTCCGGTGTTCGTGCTGGCGGGGATCTTCGGCACCCCCCTGCTGATGGTGCTGGTGCTGGTCATCGCCGCGCTGATGCTGGCCGCCGCCGTCTTCGGCGTCCGTCCGGCGGCCCCCTTCCCCGAGGCGGGCGTGCAGGCCGTCACGCCGCCCGCTGCCGTGCCCGCGTTGCCGGCCCAGGCCAGTGGCGAAACCATCTCTGAGATCGACATCCGCGCGCTGTGCCGGGGACTGCCGCCCGCCGTGGCCGGGCAGGTCTTCGCCACCGTGGAGCATCTGGAAACGGTGGCCGTGGAGGCCCGGAAAAATGGCGACACCCGCCGTTCCTACGACGCCCGCCAGGGCCTGACCGATTACCTGCCCAACACGGTCAACGCCTGGAAGGCCCAGACCGAGGAGGGGCGCGATTTGGGCGAGTTGGAGCGGGCGCTGGCCCAGGTGCGCGAGATCGCGGGGGCCGACGACTCCGGCGGCGAGGCCGGGCGGCGGGCCTGGGAAACCCAACAGCGCTTTCTGGCGTCGCGCAAGGGGGAGAAGGACGGGGCATGAGGGGGCGCTGGGACTGACTTTCGGCTGACGATCTCTCCCCCTGGCCTCCGGTATAAGTGGGGAACGCAGTTTCTTTCTCCCTCTTTCCCGCTCCAGGAGGACGCATGACCCGTCGCCGCCCCACCCTGAACACCCTGATCCGCGTGACCAAGGCCCTGCGCGAACCCGAGGCCAGACCCGGCGAGAGCGGCGGCTTCCGCGAAACGGCCCGCCGCGCCGCCCAGAGCGCCCTGAACGATCCGCGCGTGCAGAGCGCCGCCGGGCTGGTGCGTGACCGCGCCGAGGCCGTCCGCATCCGCGTGGGCGACACCGCTGACCGCAATCTGGAACGCCTGATCGGCGAGGCGCGCGCCCGCCGGGGCGAGGCCACGCCGGACGAGGTGGCCGCCGTGCTGGAGACGCGCCGCCGTGAACGGGACGCCCGCATCCGCCGCGCGCTGGCCCGCCAGGAACTGCTGAACCGCGCCGAGACCCCCGAGCAGCGCCAGATACTGACGCTGGTGGCCGGGGTCACGGCCTGGGCGGGCGGCTCACCGGAGGCCGGGCCGCTGCGCTACACGGCACTGCTGGATCGGCTGGCCCCCGGCGGCAGCGCCGAGGCGGAAATGGCCGTTCACCGCGCCCTGTGGACACTGGCCGAGCGACGCGTGCTGGCGGTGTCGCCGCACGGCGTCGTGACGGCGGTGCAGCTGCTGGAACAGGGGCGGGCGGCGTTGCCGGAAACGGACTGAACAACAAAGCGAGAAGCGGGAGGGGAGTACGCGCCTCCCGCTTCTCGCTGGATGAACTACGCCAGCGTTCCGCCCGCCGCGCTCATGGCCGTCCCCATGTTCTCGAAGGTCTTCTCGATCAGCTTCTTGGCCTGCACGTCCAACATGCGCCCGCCCACCGAGGCCACCGGGCCGCGCATGCTGGCCTCGCCTGTCCAGTCCAGGGTGGTGGTGCCGTCGCCGTTGTCCAGCACGTTCGCGCCCGCCGTCAAGTCCACAACGCTGCCCAGGCCCCCGCCGCGCACGTTGACGTTTACGCGTCCGGCCGCCTCGTCGGGCAGCACCTCGATCTTGAACTTGAACTTGCCGCGCACCATGCCCACGCCCACCTGCACGGTGGCTTCCATGTGGGTGGCGTCCTGCACGGTGACTTCCTGCACATCGGGCAGGCAGCGGGCCACCCGTTCGGGATCTTGCACGAAGGCCCACACCACGGCGGGGGCGGCTTTGACCTGTTCCTGACCTGAGTAATTGAGTTTCATGGTTGACGCTCCTTGAGGGAAAGGGGACGGAGAACACCGGGCTGGGGCTGCTGCCGTGATTGTAGGGGGGCAGGCGAGGGAGACGGTGAACGCGCCCGCTGGATTCCTTATACGGACTCCGATTGAATCGTTTGCAAAACGATGGAAATCCGAGCGGACGCGAGAAGGAGAGAAACGGGTTCCGGGCGTGGAGTTGGCAAACTGGCGCTTTCCCAGTGTGTGAACGAAACAGACGGAATCCGTATTATGAGCCTGGGGCTCCTCCTTCGCGCTGCCCCGTACTACCATGCGCCATGCCTTCCCCGCCCCTCCCCGTCGCGGGCGTGCTGCTCGCCGCTGGCCGCAGCACCCGCATGGGCCGGCCCAAACAGCTGGCGCCCCTGAATGGGCAGCCGCTGTGCCGGTACGCGGCGCAGGCGCTGGCCGGGGTCTATTCGCCGCTGCTGGCCGTCGTTCCCCCCGGCGAGATGGGCGACGGCATCCGCGCGGCGCTGGCTGATCTGCCGTTCGCGTTCGCCGTCAACCCGCAGCCCGAACGTGGGCTGGCGTCCTCCTTCCGGGTGGCGGCGGCCCACCTGCCCCCCGGTCTGGGCGGCGCGGCCTTCGCGCTGGCCGACATGCCGCTGGTGACGGCGGAGCTTCACGCGGCGCTGCTCGCGGCGTTCCGGGCCTCGAATGCGCCGGTGGTCATGGCCGCCTACGGCGAGGGCAGTGCGGCGGTGCCGGCCCCCCCACACCTGCTGCGCGCAGACCTGCTGCCCGAGCTGCTGACCCTGCCCGACGCCGATCACGGCCCCCGCCGGGTGATCGCGGCGCAGGGGGGGGCGGCGCAGACGCTGCACTTTCCCGCCGCCCTGCTGCTGGACGTGGACACGCCTGAGGCGCTGGAGCCGGCCGAACGGGCGCTGAAGGCAAGCCGCTGAACGGTTCGGGCCGCCGCGCCGCGCTACCCTGAAGGTCTGATGTCTGAAGCTGCCCCCCAGAATGCCCCCCAACCCGAAGTGCTGACCCTGAACATAGAAAAACTCGTGGCCGGGGGTCTGGGGCTGGCCCGTGACGAGGGCGGCGTGGTGCTGGTGCGCGGCGCGCTGCCCGGCGAACGGGTGCGCGCCAGCGTGCGCTCCGGCCGGGGCGTGCGTCAGGGCGTGACCCTGGAGGTGCTGGAGGCCAGCCCAGACCGCGTGGACGGCCCCCGCCTGCCCACCGCCGATCTGGCCCACGCCAGCTACGCCGCGCAGCTGCGCTACAAGCGCGACTTCGTCCGGGAGGCGCTGAGCCGGATTGCCAAGCTCCAGCACGGAGTCAACGAGACGCTGCCCAGCCCCAGCGAGTGGCACTACCGCAACACCGCGCAGTATCTGGTCACGCCTACGGGACTGGCCTACCGCGAACGGCGCGGCAACGAGCCGCTGGTGGTGGGCGAGGATCCCCTGGTCATGGCCGCCATCTCGGCCATCGTGAACAAGATCGATCCGGCGCATCTGGATCCGGCGAGCGAGGTGGCTTTCCGTGCCAGCGCCCTGACCGGCGAGGTGGTGGCTGCCCTGATCGGGGCCGGCGAGCCGCGCGTGTTCCTGCGGGCCAGCGATCACCTGATGGACGCCGGGGTGGTGGGCGTGTCCCTGGCCCAGCCGGCTGGACGCCGCTTCAGCGCGGGCGTGCGCCTGATCGCCGGGGAATCGGAAATCCGCGAACAGTTCGGGCGCGTGCAGGTCAGCGTGAGCGCCACCGGCTTCGCGCAGGTCAATCCGGCGGCGGCGGGTCTGGCCTACGTCAGCGCCGCCGAACTGGCGGGCAGCGGCGAACACGCCGTCGATCTGTACGGCGGCGCGGGCGCCATTGGCCGCCACCTGGCCCCCAACTTTCGCCGCGTCACCGTGCTGGACGCCTCGCCCGAGGCCCTGGCGCGGGGGCGGCAGGACGTGGCCGAGAGTGTGGCTGCCGGGCGGGCCGAGGGCAACGTGACCTACGTGGGCGGCGACGCGGCCCGCTTCAGCGAACTGGGCACCGACGTGATCGTCGTCGACCCCCCGCGCGCCGGGCTGGAAGAGGGGGCGCGGATTCACATCGATTCCAGCACCGCCGACCGGCTGGTGTACATCTCCTGCGACCCGGCCACCTGGGCGCGTGACGTGGGCGATCTGGTGCGGCGCGGCTGGAAACTGGGCGAGGTGACGCCGCACGACTTCTACCCCCAGACCAGTCACATCGAGATCGTGAGCGTCCTGAACCGCTGAGAATCCATAAGCGCCGTCTTCACCCTGGCCTGGGCCGCAGGTTCTAGCGTGGTGGGTGTGAAAGCTGGCCTCCTCCTGTTGCCCGTCCTGCTGCTGAGCGGCTGCCAGTCTCCTGGGCCGGACCCGGAGGTCGAGCGGCAGCTCGCCGCCCTGAATGCCCGCATTGACGCGCTGGAAACGGAGGTGGCGTCGCTGCAGACCGGCCCGCAGGTCACGGGAACCGTCAACGCGGGTGACGTGACGGCCCGCGCCGCTGCCCAGAACTGCGCCGTCGCGCTGGCCCGCACGCTGGAACTGTTCCGGCAGAGCAGCATGGGTCACCGCTATCCCGCAGCGTCACAGGTGGTGCTGCCCGACGCCTGCGAGGGCCAGCGCGTGGGCTGGAAACGGCTGGAAGCCCAGCAGTACAGCTTTGCCGTGACCAATCGGGACGGTGAGGTGCTCGCGCAACAGAGCGGGCCGTAGGAGACCCTCAGTCTCCCAGCGCCACCGGATCTCCCAGTGCCACCGGATCGTCGGTGCGCTCGTCTTCCAGCAGCACGCCAAAAGACGTGATCTTCTCGCCCGTGAAGCCCATCACGAAGGCCCAGACCTGATCGGGGAACTTCTCGTAGATGCTGCTGCGGACGTACAGCGCCTCGCCGCCCTGCGTGAAGGTCCGCTCGCGCACCACCCTGGTTTCCTTGCCGTACTGCTCGAAGCCCGTCTTGCGGAAAGCCGTGAAGCCCGCCAGCGATCCGTACTGCGCCTGCACGTCTGGGGTGAAGGCATTCCATAACCGTTCCACCTTGAGGGCCAGAAACTCGGCCATCAGCGCGTGCCCCCGCGTGAAGGCAGTCTGCTCGGCGGGCGTGCGCGTGGAGGGAGTGGCCGCCGGTCTGTTCGGAACCGGCGCTGCGCTCTGCGCCCCTGCTGCCGGGCTGGCGACCAGCAACGCGAGGGCCAGCGCCACTCCCTTCATCGGCGACAGGGCGGGCGGCGCCGAATAAATCGGCTCTGGATGAAGTGGCACTGAGGCGTTCATACGCCAGCGTACAAGGCGGAATCGGGCAGGGCTGTCAGCTGGGAGACCATCTTCTTTTCCCCTGCTTGATTATTGTTCCGCAATAATATATTGTCGTGGTATGATGACGTCTCAGGAGGGTCAGCGGGTGGATTGGGAAACCGCCCGGCAGCGTGCGGCGGACAGGGCCAGAAAGCTGTGGGCGCTCTCGCTGTCCCTGTTTGTGGTCCTGGTCGTCTCCATTGCCGTCTCGGACTTCCTGAAACCGCTGCTGTTGCAGGTTCGCGAGTGGCGTGAACTGAGCCCGACGGGCGGCGTGGCGCCAGGAGAAGTCCTGACTTGGGTCAGCCTGCGGGCGTTGTGGGCCGCCCCGGCGCTGGCACTGGCGGCGGCGATCTGGGCCGCCCAGAACTACCTGCGGCACCTGGGCGCTGGGGAATTGTGGAACGCAGGGACCGCACGGCTGCTGCGGCGGGTTGGCAGTGCGCTGCTGCTCAGCGCGGCACTCACGGCGGTGGGCGTGCCCAGTGGGACGCGCTGGCTGGAGGCGCGGGGCGGTTTTGACGTCACGCTCAGCACCGAGGTGTTGACGCTGGGCGTGCTGGGCGCGCTGCTGATCGTGATGGCAGACCTGCTGAAAGACGTGTTGCAGACGTCCAGTGCCCTCAAGGCCGACAGCGACGGCTTTGTCTGATGGAGCTTTCCTGATGCCCATCGTCGTGCGTCTGGACGTGATGATGGCCCTGCGCAAACGCCGGGGCAAGGATCTGGCCGCCGAAATCGGCATCACCGAGGCCAACCTCTCGCTGCTGCGAACCGGTAAGGTCAAGGGCGTGCGCTTCGAGACGCTGGCCGCCCTGTGCCGCGCGCTGGACTGCGTGCCGGGTGACCTGCTGGACTACGAGCCGGACGACGAGGCACCGGACGGGCCGCAGGGCATCCCCGAAGCGGGAGCGGCGGGCGGTACCAGGTAGAGCAGCTGCTCGATCACTGCTGCCACCCCGTCCTCCGCGTTGCTCAGGGTGATTTCATCTGCCGCCGCCAGCGCTTCAGGCTCCGCATTCGCCATCGCCACGCCGCGCCCGGCCCACGCCAGCATCTCGGCGTCGTTGGGGGCGTCCCCGAAGGCCAGCACCTCCTCCCTGGCGATCCCCAGTGTCTCGCACAGCCGCGACAGGCCCCACGCCTTGCTGACCCCCTCGGCCAGCACTTCCAGAAACGGTGCGCCGCTGTGGGTTACCGCGTAGCCGCCCAGTGCCAGGGCCTGGACTTCCGCCAGCAATTCGCGCGGGGTCAGCGCCGGGTGGCGCACGATGAATTTCAGGCTGGGTTCGGCCAGCACGTCGTCCAGCTGGTGGCGGCCCATCTCTCCCGGCTCACGCTTGTGGTCCTCGAAGTGGGCCAGTTCGGCGTAGCCTTTCTGGGCGACGAACACTTCGCCCCCACGCCGCACGCTCACGAACAGCACGCCGGGAAGGCGCCCGGACAGGGCCTCGGCCAGCGCACGTTGCGCCGCCACCTCCACATGGGCCTCGAACAGCACCTCCCCGGTGGTCAGGTGAACGCCGTGCGCGCCGTTGCCGCACAGCGCCCACCCGGTGAAGGCGGCCGCCTCTGCAATCCGCCGGACGCCACGCGGTTGCCGCGCCGTGACCGGAACAACCAGGAGGCCCGCGGCCCGCGCCGCGTCCAGCGCCCGGCGGGTGCGCGGGCTGACGCTCAGGTCGGGGCGCAGCAGCGTGCCGTCCAGATCGGTGGCAATCAGGCGAATGGGCATGGGGGCCAGCCTAACGCTTCTCCAGCACCACCACCGCCGAGGCGTGTTCTTTCGTGTGGGTCAGCGTCAGGTGCGCCACCCAGCCGCGTTCCCGCATCTCGGCCTCGATCTCGGGAATGAAGCCCAGCGTGGGTCGGGCAAAGGGAAACGGGCCGTCCGGCGTGGCAAGGCGCACCACCCACACGTCGCGCCAGCCGTGGGGGCGGGGCCAGACCTTCTGAAAGGCCTCCTTGGCGGCGAAGCGGGCGGCCAGACTGGGGGCCGGGTCGCTCAGACGGGCGCAGTACGCCTGTTCCTCGGGGGCGAACAGCCGTTCGGCGCGCGGTCCCTCGCGCTCCAGCATGCGGCGGATGCGCGCAATCTCGATCAGGTCATGGCCCACGGCGACGATCATGACCGTGATGCTAGAGCGTGGACCGCTATCTTCATACGGTGAACTCCGCCTCGCCGCACCTGTTTCCCGACACCAGCCTGCAAGAAGTGGCGCGCATCATCCGCTCGGTGGAACCCCAGTGGCGCGGCATGGGCGCGTCCCGCGTGCGGATCTTCGGCTCGGTGGCGCGCGGCGAGGCCACGGACCTGTCCGATGTGGACCTGCTGGTGGACTTTGCGGGCGAGGCCGGGCTGCTGGACCTGATGAACGTCAAGGACCTGTTCGAGGACACCCTGCGCCGCCGCATCGACGTGCTGACCGAGGGCGGCCTCAAGCCGCAACTGCGCCGCGAGATTCTGAGCGACGCGGTGGACGTCATGGAGGTGCCGCGCCATCCCCAGACCACCTTCCGGCGCAAACGCTGGCGCTGGCGGCTGCATGACGTGCTGGACGCCCTGGACCGCGTGCGTGACTACACGGCGGACCACACACTGGACAGTTTCATTGCGGACGAGCGGACCCGCGACGCCGTGCTGCGAAACCTTGCGCGACTGGGCGAGACCACCAAGTTCATCCCGCAGAGCGTGGAGGACCGCCACCCGCAGGTGCCTTGGGCCTACCTGCGTGACATCCGCAACCTGGTGGCGCACGACTATTTCGGCATTGACCCGGCGCTGGTGTGGCACACGGCCACGTCGGAACTGGTCAACATCCGCCCGGCCCTGCAGGAGCTGGCGGACGGGGGAGAGGAATAGTGGAATGGGCCGTGACCAGGGGGGCTCCCCCTCAGTTCCAGGCCAGCCCGGCCCGCGTGCGCCAGTAGGAGGCTGGGGACTCGGCCAGGCCGGCCAGCCCTGAGAAATCGCCCGCCAGCGTCAGCGCCTGCAGATTGCTCTCCAGCTGCTCCACCGTGGTTGCCCCGCTCAGCACCCCGTCGGCCCACGGCTGAGCGAGGGCGGCGGCCAGGGCCACCGCGTCGGGGGTGGCGTTCAACCCGGCGCAGAGTTCGGCCAGCGCAGGGGGAAGGGTGGCGCGTCCGGCCAGCCGCCCATTGGCCACCGCCTCCTTGACCACCACCGCCCAGCCCGCCGCATCTGCCTCTGCCAGCGCCGTCCCCGCCGACGGCTCCAGCAGGTTCCAGGTGGCCTGCACGGCGCTGAAGGGGTTCACGCCGTCCACCGCGACCTCTAGTGCTCGCCGCAACGTCTCGGCCTGTCCCGGCCCGCTGGTGGACAGGCCCACGCGCACGCCCCCTGCCGCCCGTTCGGCCAGCCGTGCCAGCACCCGCACGTCCTCCAGCACGCCCGTGGCAAGCGTCGCGGAGTGGATCAGGTACAGGTCTGGCTGGCGGCCCAGCGCCTCAAGCGTTTCGGGCCACTGCCGGTCCAGCGTGTCCAGATCGTGGCTCTTGATCTCGTGCGTGTCGGCGTCGGTTCGCCAGTTGGCGACGTAGGTGTAGCCCCACTTGCTGCCCACCGTTGCTGGATAGCCGCGTTCCCGCAGCCAGCCACCCAGAAAGTCCTCGGCGCGTCCGTAACTGCGGGCGGCGTCGAAATAGCGCAGTCCGGCGGCCCAGGCGCGGTCCAGCACGGTCCAGGCGTGTTCCCGCATGGCCTCCACGGTCTTGTCGGTCAGATCCTCGCCGTGGCCCAGATTGATGTAGCCGGGCCGGCCCAGCGCGGCCAACCCCAGGCCCAGGCGGGGTGCATGTGGTGGGAGCAGGGGAGAGGTCATGCGCCCACCCTCGCACGTTCCCTTAAATCCTGCGCCAGTTCCGGATTTACCTTCAAGCCCAGACTTGCGGCCAGTTCCAGGGTCCAGCCGACGGCCTCCGAATAGGCGGCCTCCAGATCATCCACGCTGCCTGTGATGGCGGCATACCGCCGCAACGTGTCTGCGCTTAGCCGCCGCTCGGCCAGCCTTGCTGGGTTGAGCAGATATTCCGTGTGGCCGGATTCCACAGAGGCCAGCGGGAGAAGGCCGCCCTGAATCCACCACAGCAGCCCGTGCGCCCGGATGCGCTCGCCGCGCGCCAGCACGTTTAGTCCGAAAGCCATCCAGTTCAGCAGGCGGTCCAGCGTGGCCTGCGTATCTGGGTGGGGCGGGGCTTTCGCGGCTAGCTTTTGCAACGCCGCCCGAAGGCGCCCGTCCGGGTCCTTGACCAGCATCCGCTCGGGAAAGAGGTGTTCGTTGCCCCAGTCCTCCAGCCCTGCCAGGCGCGTATTGGGAACGGCGTGCAGTTCTACCCGCAGCAGACCAGAGAGGATGGCGGTGGGCGTGCCAAACTCGTTGACGACAAAGTGCAGAACGGGCGTCAGCGTTTCGAGCCAGCCGCACACGTCAAAGTCAGCGTCTGGCGCCAGATAAAGCCAGTATTCCAGATCGCTGAACCCGTCTGCCGTGCCCTGCGTGAAACTGCCGTAGGCCAGCGCGTGGCTGATGCGTTCATCGGCGCGCAGAGCGTCGCGCAACCGCGCGTCCAGCTTGGCATGACGGTTCAAATCCGGGGCCAGACTCACGAAATGATGGCCTCGGCCTCGATTTCCACCAGATGCTGCGGGTCAATCAGGGCGGCCACCTGCACCATCGTCGCCGCCGGGCGGATGTGCCCGAAGACCTCGCCGTGGGCGCGGCCCACCTCCTGCCAATGCGAGATGTCGGTGACGAAGATGCGGGTCCGCACCACGTCTTCCAGCGCGGCCCCGGCTTCCTTCAGAGCATTGTGGATGATCCCGAGAATCACGTGGGTCTGCTCGTAGGGGTCGCCCACACCCACCACCTCGCCGTTCACGGTGGCGGTGGTCCCGGCCACATGCACCACGTTGCCCACGCGCACGGCGCGCGAGTAGCCCACACTCGTTTCCCAGGGCGAGGTGCCCCGGACGTTCTGCCTCACCCCTCCTGACCTATTCGGCATACGGCTCACCCACGCGTTTCTCCAGCGCCCAGCGGGTCACGGTCCAGCCGCCCGCCCCCCGTGTCAGGTCAATGGTCAGGGTGGAGCGCTCGCCGGTCACGTACTCGCTGTCCTGCTCGGCGGCCACCAGACCGAAGGTCACCGGAGCCACCACCCGCGCGGTGTCGGCCCGGTCCAGCGGCATCTCCAGGGCCGAGACCGTGAAATTGCCCAGCCTGCGCGGATCGAACTTCAGGTTGCCCAGGGCCAGCGCGGGCTGCACACGCGACACGGCCACGTCGATGCGGCGCTGGATTTCGGCCTGCTGCGCGGCGCTGCGTGGCGCGCTGGCATACCCCGAGGCCACATGCCGGGCCAGCGCTTCCAACTGGGCGATCAGCCGGGTGGCGGCACCCAGGGCGTCGTCTTTCAGGACCGTTCCCGAGGCCGTGCCCAGACGGTACACCGGGTACTGCACGCTGCCGGAACTGGCGTCGTACACCACAGCGTCGTCGCGGCCCGTCGCGCGGCGGACGGTGAAGGCGGGCCACCAGTTCAGCCCTGCGAAGCCGGTCTCGAAGATGGCCCCTGCAGGCAGCGGGCGGGTGTCCAGCGCGTCCCCGGCCACGATGCCCCCCGACTGCGGGCGATACAGCCGCAGCGCTGCCGTTTTGCCCTGACCGACCACGGCCAGGTACTCTGCCCGGCCCGGCGCGCTGAACGAGCCGCCGATGCCGGTCCGGGGAGCGTCCGGGTCCGCGCCCGCCCGTGTGGGCCAGTCGGACATGCCGTAGTCCGAGAGGTTCTGGCGGAGGTCGGGACCGTAACTGGTCAGCCAGGTCCGCAGCCGGGGCGGCAACTGCGACAGGTAGGTCTGGGCCCGCGCCGTTTTGCCGGCCACCAGCAGAGAGGCGTAGTCGTACAGCGCCTGTCCGGGGCGCGTGTCCGGTCCGGGCTGGCCCACCTCGCGCAGGGCTACCCCCGGATACGCGCGGCTGTTGTCCACGTACTGCCCACCGATGAACGAGTAGATGCGCCATAACGCCGGGCTGTCGGCAAAGGGCAGGCCGTAGGCGTAGGCAAAGCGCCAGTCGCCGCCCAGCAGTTCCAGCGCGCCCTGCCCGTCCAGTTGCTGTGGCGTCAGCGTATCGGTGTCGGCACTGAATACGTGCAGGACACGCCGGGGCGGGTTGCTCAGCGAGTACAGGTGGTGCGTGAAACAGCAGTGCGCGCCGCCGCTGAATCCCGTGAGCATCGCTTCCGGAATGCCGTCGCCGGTCACGTCGCGGCAGAAATCCAGCTTCACCATCGTGTCGCTGACGCGGGCCAGCGTCACGCCGTTCAGCAGCAGGCTGGCGCTGTCGGGGGGGTCCTCGAAACCGTTCTGCCGAAGTTGTACAGTGTACGCGCCGCACGTTGTGCGGGTGGTCTCGACGGGCGCGGGTGGGCTGGACTGCGCCCCGGCAAGGGAGGACCACCCCAGCGCAGGCAGGCTCAGGACGGCGGCGGCAAGGACTGTTCTCAGCATGGGGTCACTCCTGAAAAGGACAACGCAGGGGGACTTCAGTTCACCAGTTCCAGCGCCGCGTCCGCGAACCTCGCGAAGGCCGCGTTCATCTGCCGCATGACGTCGTCGCGCGGCTGCCCGTCGCGGAGATGCAGCCCCACGTTGAACTCGATGCCGAAGGCGGGTACGCCGCTGCGCCGGCTGTGCGTCAGGCTCAGCGTGTCGGTGCTCCACGGCTCGCCGATGGTCACGCGCTCGAAGGGGCTGGCGGCGATCACGTCACCGAACGCATCCTCGGCGGCGCCTTGCAGCGCGTGCCACTGCTGGTGCGGAAAGGTGGGGGCGTCCGGCGTGCCGGGCATCAGGCAGATGGCCGGGCGGGGCGTGCCGGTGTCCTGGCCCAGCCGGGGGCCGTGCGAGGCCATGCTGTGGCCCACGATCATCAGCCGCGCGCCGGACAGTTCCGCACCCACGGCGGCGTCGAAGGGGTCCCAGATGTGCCGCAGGCGGGCCTCGCGCTCGTCGTCCAAGAGCCGGGTGTGGGGCGGGTACAGCGGCTGGCGGTCAAAATCGGTGTCTTTGATCACGCCGTTGTCCACCCGGTCGCCGCGCTCCCGATTCAGGTCCACGGCAAAGCGGCTCCAGGGCGCCTGAACGTGTCGCGCGCCGGGCAGCGAGTACAGCAGATCGGTGTAGGCGTCGCCGTCCAGAAAGATGCGCCGCAGGAACGCCTCGCGCTTTGGGGTGTCGAACACGTCGTCGCCCAGCATCTGCCGCAGGATGTCGGCGGGCAGCTGGCCGGACGGATGGGGTGTGACGATCAGCAGCGCATCTCGGTCTGAACGGGACATGGCCGCAGGATAGATCACCGGCGCGTCGGGTCAGCCCGTCACAAAAGAAGAAGGCGGCCCACACGGGACCGCCCTCCGCCGAGAGGAAGAGACTTTACTTGCTGGGCACCTTGATCTTGCCGCTGATGATCTGGGCCTTGATGCCCTCGACCTTGGCGACCTGGGCGCTGCTGATCAGGGCCTTGTTGTACTGGTCGACCGCGTAGCCCACGCCGCCGTCCTTGAGGCCGAACACGCGCGAGCCGCCCTTGAACTTGTCGTCCTTGACCGACTCGATCAGCTGGTACACCGCGTTGTCCACCCGCTTGACCATGCTGGTCAGGCCGTGGTTCATGGTGGCGGGGTTCTTGTCGAAGTCGCCCAGGTAGTTCTGGTTGCTGTCCACGCCGATAAAGAACATCGGGCGGGTGTTGCCGGCGCAGGCCTTGGTGTAGGCCGCGCTCTTCTTGACGTTCTTGAAGTTGTCGCTGACGAACTTCACGCCGCTGGGCAGGTTGCCGGCCTTGATGCACTGGGTCTGCTTGACGTAGTCGATCACGCCGTTGCCGGAGGCGCCCGCGGCGGCAAAGATGATGTCGGCACCCTTGGAGCGCATGCTGCCTGCGATTTCCTTGGCCTTGCCGGGGTTGTTCCAGGCGTCAGGGGTGGTGCCCACGTACTGCGCGATCACGCGCGCCTTGGGGTTGGCGGCCTTCACGCCTGCGGTGTAGCCGGCCTCGAACTTGTGGATCAGCGGGATGTCCATGCCGCCCACGAAGCCCACCACGCCGGTCGAGCTGTTCAGCGCGGCCAGGTAACCCACCAGGTAGCTGCCTTCCTGCTCGGAGAAGGTCAGGCTGGCGACGTTCTTGGCGTCCGAGATGTCGTCCACCAGACCGAAGTACAGGTCCGGGTTTTCCTTGGCGACTTGGGTGATGCTGGCGTTGTTGGCAAAGCCCACGCCGATGGTCAGGTCAAAGCCCTCGTTGGCAAAGGAGCGCACGCCCTGGATCACCTGGCTGGGATCGCTGGGCTCGAAGTCCTTGACCTGCACGCCCAGCTTCTGCTTGGCGCGCTGGCTGCCCTCGTAGGCACTCTGGTTGAAGCTCTTGTCAAACTTGCCGCCCGCGTCGTAGGCCAGGCCGACGCGAATGTTCTGCGCGCCAGCGAGGGAAACGGAAACGGCCAGGGCCAGGGTCAGACAGTTCTTAATAGCGGTCTTCATGGTGAATCCTCCAGTTTGGGGCTGTGCCTAGACAGCAGGCGTGTAGGTTGCTTGAACACAGTATACGAAAACTGCGCCGCCATCTGATCATATCGGGGTGACGTCCACCTGATGGGGGGAGGGCCGGGGTGGGTGAGGTGCGCCAGTTCTGCCCCCAGGCCAGCCGCGCTGGAGTCTTCTCCATTCCGTTCCCAGCTGAACCCGGCGGGGGTGCTACGCTCGCTGACATGGATCAGGCCGAGTTGACCCCCGGTGAATACGAGCAGTACCTCAGTCTCAGCGCCGCCGTGGCCCGCCACAACCGCGCGTACCACGAAGAGGACGCGCCCACGATTCCCGACAACGAGTACGACGCGCTGGTTCGGCGCCTGCGTGCCCTGGAAGCCCAGCATCCCGAATGGGCCGAGCAGGCCGCGCAGGCGGCAGGGGGCGACACCAGCCCCGCGCAGGCGGTGGGGGGGGCGCCCAGCACGGCCTTCCAGCCGGTGAACCACCCCACCCCCATGACCAGCCTGGACAACGTCTTCAGCGACGCCGAACTGGGCGAGTGGCGCGAGAAGCTGGCCCGCGCGCTGAATCTGCCCCCCGAGCACGACGACTTCGTGTTCACGGGCGAGCTGAAGATCGACGGCCTGAGCGTGAACCTGTACTACGTGAACGGTCAGTTGCAGTGGGCCGCCACGCGCGGCAACGGCTCCGTCGGCGAGATCGTGACCGCGCAGGTGGCGACGGTGCCGGGCATTCCCACCGCCCTGGACGGCCTGAGCGGTGAACTGGAGGTGCGCGGCGAGGTCTACATGAGCCGCGCGGACTTCGCCGCCTACAACGCGCAGGCCGAGGAACTGGGCACGCCGCTGCTCAAGAACCCCCGCAACGGCGCGGCGGGAGCGCTGCGGCAGAAAGACCCGGAGGTCACGCGCACCCGCAACCTCAAGGCCATCTTCTACGCGCTGGGCAAGCGCGACGGCGTGCCCGCCACTACCCAGGGCGAGGTGCTGGCGTGGCTGGCCGCCCAGGGCTTTCCGATCAGCACCCACAGCGAGGGGCTGAGCGGCATCGCCGCCGCCGCCGATTACCACGCCCGCATGACTGCCGGACGTCAGGACTTCGAATTCGATGCCGACGGCACAGTGTTCAAGCTCGATTCGCTGCGCCTGCAGGAGGAGGCAGGCTTCACCAGCCGCGCCCCGCGCTGGGCGATTGCCTACAAGTTCCCGGTGGAGGAGGTGGAGACCGTGCTGGAGGGCATTACGGTCAACGTGGGCCGCACCGGCAAGCTCACGCCGCTGGCCCACCTGTCGCCCCGCCTGATCGAGGGCAGCACCGTCAGCAAGGCCACGCTGCACAACCAGGATTTCGTGCGGGATCTGGATCTTCACATTGGGGACACGGTGGTGGTGCGCAAATCCGGCGGCGTGATTCCGCAGATCATGCGTGTGATCGTGGACAAACGCCCGGCAGATGCCCAGCCCTTCGTCTTTCCCGACACCTGCCCCGAGTGCGGCCAGCCGGTCACGCGCGATCCCGAGGACGCCAACACCTACTGCACCAATCCGGCCTGCCCGGCGCAGACCTACAAACTGGTGGAGTATTTCGTGTCGCGCGGCGCCATGGACATCGCGGGCGTGGGGGGCAAGCTGATCGCGCAGCTGCTGACGCTGGGCCTGATCCACGACGCAGCAGACCTGTACGCCCTGAACGCCGAGACGCTGGCCGGACTGGAGCGCGGCGGCGAGAAGAAGGCCGCCAACATCCTGGCCGAGCTGGAGGCCAGCAAGACCCGCCCGCTGTGGCGGCTGATCAACGCGCTGGGCCTGGATCACGTGGGCGAGCGCAACGCCCAGGCGCTGGCCCGCGCCTTCGGCACGCTGGACGCGCTGATGGCGGCCACTCCCGAGCAGATCGAGGCCGTGCCGGGGCTGGGCAAGGTGATCGGCGCAAGTGTGGCGGTGGCCCTGAAAGAAGAGGGCTACGTCACCCTCCTGAACAAACTCAAGGCGGCGGGCGTCAACCCGCAGGAGGAGGAGGTGAGGCGCGGAGAGCAACTGGAGGGCCTCAACTTCGTCATCACCGGCAGCCTGGGCCGTCCGCGCGACGCCATCAAAGCCGAGCTGGAGGCCGCCGGGGGCCGCGTGACCGGCAGCGTCACCGGCAAGACCTCGTACCTGATCGCTGGGGAGGACGCTGGAAGCAAATTGACCCGCGCGCAGGAACTGGGCGTGGCCGTGCTGGACGAGGCCGGACTGGCGGCTCTGCTGGCGGAGAAGGGCGTAGAAAACGGGGAGGCGTCCGCCCAGACCTGAAGACGTGCGGCGGGCTGATCTTGAACTGCGGCCCCACCCGCCCACCGCGTCCCGCTCAGCCTCTAAACTGGCCTGTATTGGCGCGGCGCACCACTCGGCCCGCGCGCGGAGGCATTCCCATCATGGCAAGCAACCCCACCCAGACCAGCACCCCCAGTTCCGAAGTCGAAATCAGCAAGAGCGTCCTGATGGACATCGCCGCCACCACCATCACCGGGATCGAGGGCACCGAAGTGGCCTCGGCCCCGCTGAACATGGGCGAGGTGCTGCGCAACCAGAGCGGCGCCCGCAAGCCCCGCGCCCTGCGCGTGAGCCGTGACGGCGCCAGCGTCAGCGTGGACGTGGGCCTGAACATCGATTTCGGGCAGAATCTGGTGAACGTGTCCCGGCAGGTGCAGCGCGCCGTGTGCGAGAACATCGAGCTGATGACCGGCCTGAAGGTCAGCGCCGTCAACGTGACCGTGCAGGGCGTGTGCGTGCCCGCCGCCAGGGGCAAGTCTTGACCCGCCGCCGCGAGAAGGCCGCCCAGCCGGTCGGGACGCGCCGCGCCGCCCGCGAGTTCGCCTTCCGCGTGCTGTTCGAGGCTGACCGGGGCGATCTGCCGCTGGACACGGTCTTTGTGCGTGCCGAGGGCCAGATGCGGGACGGCGACGACACCTTCCCCCGCCTGAACGAGGAAGCCCTGACCTTTGCCCGTGAACTGGTGGACGGCATCGGGGCACGCCGCGCCGAGATCGACGAGACGCTGCAGCGCACCATCCGGGGCTGGAGCTTCGGGCAGATGGCCCAGACGGACCTGAACGTGTTGCGGCTGGCGACCTTCGAAATGGGCCACACCCCCGAGCCGCACCCCCCGGTGATCGAGAGTGCCGTGCGTATCGCGCGCAAGTTCGGCGGCGACGATTCGGGCCGCTTCGTCAACGGCGTGCTGGCGGGCCTGAGCCGCAACATGAAAACGGCCCCCGCCGCGCCGCAACTGGACGAACAGGACGACGAGGAGCAGGCGGTGCCCGGACACGCGGCAGGGGAGAGCGGGCCAGAGGAGCGCGGGTGAGCGCACGGGTGCTGGCCGGGCCGCCGGCCGCCGCCGCGCTGCTGGCGGACGCGGCGGCCCGTGCCGGGCGTCTGCCCACCTCACCCCATCTGGTGATCGTGTGCGTGGGTGACGATCCTGCCAGTCGCAGCTACGTGCGCGGCAAGTCGCGCAAGGCCGGCGAGGTGGGCCTGCGCAGCACCGTCCACGCGCTGCCTGAGAGCGCCACCCAGGCCGAGCTGCTGGCCCTGATCGACACCCTGAACCGCGACGACGACGTCAGCGGCATTCTGGTGCAGTTGCCGCTGCCCGCGCAGATTGCTGAGGCTGCCGTGCTGCACGCCATCGATCCGCGCAAGGACGTGGACGGCTTTCATCCCCTGAACGTGGGTGAGCTGTGGGCGGGCCGCCCGGCGCTGACGCCGTGTACGCCTGCCGGCATCATGTATCTGCTGGAGCATTACGGGGTTGCGGTGGCCGGCGCGCGGGCCGTGATCGTGGGCCGCAGCCATCTGGTGGGCCGCCCGCTGGCCGCGCTGCTGCTGCTGGGCGACGCCACCGTCACGGTGTGCCACAGCCGCACCCGTGACCTGGGGCGCGTGACCCGCGAGGCCGAGCTGCTTGTCGCCGCCGCCGGAAGCCCCGGCCTCGTCACGCCGGAGATGGTCAGGCCAGGGGCAACCGTCATCGACGTGGGCATCAACCGCGTGCTGGGGGCGGACGGCAAGGGCCATCTGGTGGGCGACGTTCATCCGGACGTGGCGGGGGTGGCCGGGGCGCTGACCCCGGTGCCGGGCGGCGTCGGCCCCATGACCGTGGCGCAGTTGCTGGCGAACACCGTGCGGGCGGCCGAACTGCAGCACGCCACGCGCGCCCACCCAGAGGTTGCCGGTGAATTCGTTCGCTGAACTGCTGAGCAACCGCTGGCTGTGGACCGCCATCCTGGCGTCCACGAGCGCGCAGCTGTTCAAGGTCTTTCTGATTCTGCTGATCGAGCGGCGCTGGCGGCCTGCCGCCTTCATGGAAACCGGCGGCATGCCCAGCAGCCACAGCGCCATGGTGGCGGCCCTGACCACCGGCGTCGGGCTGTCCGAGGGGGTGGGCAGCGCGCCGTTTGCCATCAGCTCCGTGTTTGCGCTGATCGTCATGTACGACGCCACCGGGGTGCGGCACGCCAGCGGTCAGCAGGGCGCCCTGCTCAACGAACTGATCAGCGAGCTGCGCGACGTGGTGCGCGCCGGTTTCGCGCCCCTGCCGGTGCGCGTCCTGCTGGGCCACACCTATCTGGAGGTGCTGGTGGGCCTGCTGCTGGGCGTCGGCGCAGGTTTTCTGGCGTTCCGGGTGCTGTAAAGGCTGTAAAGACAGCGGCCCGGACAGACGAGAAGCCCCGCCACACTCGGGCGGGGCTTCCACGCAGAACGCGCGGCTCTACTTCACGAACAGCATCTGACGGTACGTCGGCAGCGGCCACAGCTTGAAGTCGATCAGGTTCTCCAGCCGGTCGGCCACGGCCCGCACCTCGCGCATGGCGGGCAGCACGGCGTCGCGCATGTGGTAGGCCTTCTCGTGCACCTCTTCGCCGCCCAGGGCGTCGTTCTGTTCGCGCAGGGCCTGCAGGGCGTCGTAGAGCCGGTCGGTCAGTTCGCCCACTTCCCGGCTGACCCCGGCGGCGGCGCGGCTCTCGGGCACGTCCTTCAGGGCCGCCAGATACGCCAGGGCCGCCGGCAGAATCTGGCGCTGGGCCATGTATTCGGTGGTCTCGCCCTCGATGTTCACGGTCTTGAAGTAGATGTCGTACATGATTTCCTGCCGGGCCGCCAGTTCGCGGTCATTCAGGATTTCCAGTTTCCCGAACAGCTCGACGTTCTTGGGGCTGTGCAGGTGCTCCAGCGCGTCCAGGGCCGTTCGCAGGTTCAGCAGGCCGCGGTCGTGCTCGGCCTCGCGGTGCCACTCGTCGCTGTAGCCGTCCCCATCGAACACGATGCGGCGGTGCTTCTTGTACGTCTCGCGCACCAGTTCGGCCAGCGCCACGCCCAGCTCCTCGCCGCCGTCCAGCCGCGCCTGCAGATCGGTCACCAGCTGCGCCACCGCCTCGGCCACGATGGCGTTCAGCACCGTGATCGGAAAGGAGATGCTCTGGGAGCTGCCCACCGCGCGGAACTCGAACTTGTTGCCGGTAAAGGCGAAGGGGCTGGTGCGGTTGCGGTCTCCGGCGTGAATGGGAATCTCCGGCAGCACGCGGCTGCCCAGCCCCATCAGCCCCGCCGCCTTGCCGCGCCCGCCCTGCCCGCTGGCCAGGCGCTCGTAGATGTCGCTCAGCTCGCTGCCCAAGAAGATACTGATGATCGCGGGCGGGGCCTCGGCGGCCCCCAGGCGGTGATCGTTGCTGGCGCTGGCTACGCAGGCCCGCAGCAGGTCCTGGTGCTCGTCGACGCCCTTGAGGACGGCGGAGGTGAAGAACAGGAACTGCATGTTCTCGTGGGGCGTCTCGCCGGGGTCCAGCAGGTTCTCGCCCGCGTCGGTGGCCATGCTCCAGTTGCAGTGCTTGCCGCTGCCGTTGACCCCGGCGAAGGGCTTTTCGTGCATCAGGCACACCAGCCCGTAGCGGCGGGCGGTGTTGCGCAGCACCTGCATCAGCAGCTGCTGGTGATCGGCGGCGATGTTGGAGTCCTCGAAAATCGGGGCCACCTCGAACTGCCCCGGCGCCACCTCGTTGTGGCGGGTCTTGACGGGAATGCCCAGCGCGTACAGCTGCATCTCGGCGTCGGTCATGAAGCTCAGGATGCGGTCCGGGATCACGCCGAAGTAGTGGTCTTCCAGCTCCTGCCCGCGCGGGGGCTTGGCCCCGAACAGCGTGCGCCCGCTCATCACCAGATCGGGGCGGCGGTAGTAGTACTCCTCGGCGATCAGAAAGTATTCCTGCTCCGCGCCCAGGCTGCTGGTCACGCGGGTGCCCTCGGAAGCCCCGAACAGCTTGAGGGCCGGGGTGACCGCCCGGTTCAGCGCCTCGATAGAGCGCAGCAGCGGGGTCTTGAGGTCCAGTGCCTCGCCCTTCCACGACGCGAACACGCTGGGAATGCACAGCGTCGCGCCGTTGGCGTGCCGGACGATAAAGGCCGGTGACGAGGGATCCCAGGCAGTGTAGCCGCGCGCTTCGAAGGTGGCCCGCAGGCCGCCAGAGGGAAAGCTCGACGCATCCGGCTCGGCCTGGATCAGTTCCTTGCCCGAAAAGGACATGATCGCCACGCCGTCCCCGGCGGGGTTCAGGAACGAGTCGTGCTTCTCGGCGGTGCCGCCGGTCAGCGGCTGGAACCAGTGGGTGTAGTGGGTGGCCCCCTTTTCCATCGCCCAGGTCTTCATCGCCAGCGCCACGGTGTCGGCGATGCTGGGGTCCAGCGTCTCGCCGCGCTCGGCGGTGGCCTGCAGGCTCCGGAAGGCGCTCTTGCTCATGCGGGTCTTGAGCTGATCCGGCGTCAGCACGTCGCTGGCGAACTTCCCGGTCACCAGTTCGCTGGGGGTGGGCTGCGCGGTGGCCTCTACCCGCCAGTTGCGGGCCGCCGAGTTGACATCGAAATCCTGGTTGTTCCCGGTCTGGTTCATGGTCGTTCCCCCTGGTGCAAACCTGGAAGGGGCGGACGCAGGACCCGGTTGCACCCCGGCCCCTGTGGCGTCCGCCCCTGGTCTGTCATCGGCCGCGAGTATAGGGCGGCGAGGCAAAGGCGGTCAACGCACTTCTCTGAACAACTGTCTCCGGAAAGACAGCTCATCAATCAATGGTTGTCCGATGTCTGCAATTTGTCATTCTGGGAGTGAACGTTTGGCCAGATCATTGGGTCCGTTCTGCAAAGCGTCGCCGATTGGAGGGGGCCTCGCACTACAGAAAGGGTCCGGTCAGGCTCCGCGCGCAAGTCTTGAGGCCCTGCGGCGGCCCGGCGTACAGCACCTCGCCGCCTGCGCCGCCGCCTTCCGGCCCCAGGTCGATCACCCAGTCGGCCTGCCGGATCACGTCCAGATGGTGTTCGATCAGCAGCACGGTGTTGCCGCCGTCCACCAGCCGGTCGATCAGGCGCATCAGCATCCCGATGTCCGAGAGGTGCAGCCCGGTGGTGGGCTCGTCCATCACGTAGACGCTGCCCCGCTTGTGCAGTTCGCCCGCCAGCTTGAGGCGCTGGCCCTCGCCGCCCGACACGGTGCTCAGCGGCTGTCCCAGCTTCAGGTACCCCAGCCCAACATCGTTCATCGCCTGCAAGACCGCCCTGATCTTCTTCTCGGGAAAGAACGCCAACGCCCCTTCCGCCGTCATCTCCAGCACGTCGGCAATCGAGTGGCCGCGCAGGTGGTACGCCAACACCTCTTCCTTGAAGCGTCGGCCCTCGCAGACCTCGCACACGGAGGTCATGCCCTCCATAAAGGCCAGATCGGTGTAGATCACGCCCAGCCCGCTGCATTCCGGGCAGCTGCCCTCGCTGTTGAAGCTGAACAGGGCGGGGCTCACGCCGTTGGCCCTGGCGAACGCCTTGCGAATGTCGTCCATGATGCCGGTGTAGGTGGCCGGGGCCGAGCGGCTGTTGGCGGTCACGCGCGACTGGTCGATCACGATGGCGTCCGGGTGCTGGGCCAGGAACACGCCGTTGATCAGCGAACTTTTGCCCGACCCCGCCACGCCGGTCACCACCGTCAGCACTCCGGTGGGAATGGCCACCGAGACGTCTTTGAGGTTGTGCAGCGTGGCGTTCTGGACGCTCAGGTGGCCCGTCGCCCCGCGCACGTTCTCCTTGACCGGCAGATGCTGGCTCAGGAATCGCCCGGTGGGGGTGTCGGCGTTCTGAAGATCGGCGTAGCTGCCCTCGAACACCACCTGACCGCCGTGCGTTCCGGCCCCTGGCCCGAGGTCCACGACGTGATCGGCCACCGCCATCACGTCCGGGTCGTGTTCCACCACCAGCACCGTGTTGCCCTTGTCGCGCAGTTTCCGCAGCAGCCCGGTCAGCCGCGCCACGTCGCGGGCGTGCAGGCCCACGCTGGGCTCGTCAAGGATGTACAGCATGTCGGTCAGGCTGTTGCCCAGGTGCCGGATCATCTTGAGGCGCTGCGATTCGCCGCCGGACAGTGTGGCCGTCTCGCGGCTCAGGCTCAGGTAGCCCAGCCCGATGTCCACCAGATGCTGCAACCGCTCTTGCAGGTGGGCGGCCACCCGCGCCGCCGCCGGATCGCTCAGACGCTCCAGAAAGGCCATCAGCCCGGTGATTTCCAGGTCCGACACCTCGGCGATGTTCTGCCCGTCGATGCGGCTCTCCAGCGCCGCCGCGTTCAGCCGCGCGCCGCCGCACAGCGGGCAGGTCTGGGAGGTGGTGAAGGCCTCGAACACCGTCCGCGCCCGCCCGGACATGGCCGCCGCGTCCTTTTTCAGGTACATGCGCGTGAACCGCTCCACCAAGCCCTCGTACTTCGAGCCGAATTCCCCGAACGAGACCTTCACGTCCGCGCCGTACAGCAGCGCGTGCAACTCGTCGGGGGTGTAGTCCTCGATGGGTTTGTCGTTGTCGAACAGCCCTGACAGCGGATACATCTTCCACATCCACTTGCCCACCTTGAATTCGGGGTGCAGAATCGCCCCGCCGTTCAGCGACAGGCGGCGGTCCAGCAGTTTCTCCACATCCAGCTGCGTGGTCCGGCCGATGCCCTCGCACTCGGGGCACATGCCCTGCGGCGTGTTGAACGAGAAGGCGAAGGCCGGGCCGGCGGAGGGCTGGCCGAAGCGCGAGAACAGCAGTCGCAGCGGCGCGGCGAGGTCGGTGTACGTGCCCGCCGTCGAGCGGGCGCCGCCGCCCACCCGCTTCTGATCGATGATGATCGGCGCGTTCAAGTGCTCGATGCGGTCCACGTCCGGTTGCCCGTAATGCGGCAGGAAGCCCTGCACGAAGGCGGTGAACGTCTCGTTGAGCTGCCGCTGCGCCTCGGCGGCGATGGTGTCGAACACCAGCGAGGACTTGCCGGACCCCGACACGCCGGTGAACACCGTGATCTGGCCCCTGGGAATGTGCAGCGACACGTCGCGCAGGTTGTTCTCGCGGGCGCCGTACACCTCAATGAATTGCCGCTCGGTCATGGGTGGACCTCCTGTGACTTTCAGGCTCTCTGAGCTTGATGTGAAAATGCCCCACGGTGGGCCTTAATCTCATCTTTATCCCTGGCGGACGGGCGAGGCGACTCCTCCGCTGCCCCGCCGGCCCGCTACCCTGGGCTCAGGACATTCCTGGAGGTAGACCACGCATGACCCCATCCCCTGACCGGGCCGCGATTCTGGCCCAGCTGCAAGACGCCCAGATCAAGTTTCTGCGGCTGCAATTCACCGATATCCTGGGCGCCACCAAGAACGTCGAGGTGCCGCGCTCGCAGTTTGAGAAGGCCCTGAGCGGCGACGTCACTTTCGACGGCAGCGCCGTGGAGGGCTTCACCCGCGTCGAGGAGTCTGACATGCTGCTGCGCCCGGACCTGACCACTTTCCTGATCTACCCGCCGTTCTCGCGCGAGGAAGGGGAGCGCGGCGCGGTGGCGCGGCTGATCTGCGACGTGACGCTGCCCGACGGCACCCCGTTTGAGGGCGATCCGAGGCAGGTCCTGCGGCGGCAGATTGAGCGGGCGCAGGTCCTGGGCTACGAGATGTTCGTGGGCACCGAGCCGGAGTTCTTTCTGTTCGAGCGCACGCCGGCCGGCCTGGGCACCACCGTGACCCACGACCGGGCAGGCTACTTTGACCTCGCGCCCATCGACAAGGGCGAGCGCATCCGGCGGGAGATCGCCAACAAACTGGTCGAGATGGGCTTCGAGATCGAGGCCGCCCACCACGAGGACGCGCCCGGCCAGCACGAGATCGACTTCCGCTACGCCCCGGCGCTGGAGACGGCCGACCGCATCGCCACCTTCAAATTCGTGGTCAAGCGGGTGGCGCTGGAATACGGGTTGCTGGCCAGCTTCCTGCCCAAGCCGATCCCCGGCGTCAACGGCAGCGGCATGCACTGCCACCTGAGCCTGTTCAAGGGCGGCCAGAACGCCTTTGCCGACGAGCGCGGCGAATACGGCCTGTCCAGCACCGCCGGGAGCTTCATCGCCGGGCTGCTGGACCACGCCGAGGGGATGACGGCCATCACCAATCCGCTGGTCAACAGCTACAAGCGGCTGGTGCCGGGCTTCGAGGCCCCGGTGAACATCGCCTGGAGCACCAGCAACCGCAGCGCCCTGGTCCGCATTCCGGCCAAGCGCGGCAATTCCACCCGCGCCGAGTTGCGGATGCCGGACCCCAGCTGCAACCCCTACCTGGCGCTGGCCGTGATGCTGGCCGCCGGTCTGGACGGCATCGAGCGCGGGCTGGAGCCGCCGCCCGCGATTGCCCGCAACATCTTTAAAATGACCGTGCGCGAGAAACGCCACCACCGCGTCAAGGAGCTGCCCACCGACCTGCGCGAGGCCATCGACGAACTGGGCAAGGACGAGGTGCTGCGCCGCGCGCTGGGCGAGCACGTCATGGAGCATTTCATGGCCGCCAAACGGGCCGAGTGGCGGGAGTACAGCAGCGCCGTGCATGCCTGGGAACTGGAGCGCTATCTCGATCTGGTGTAAAGCTGTGGAGCTTTGCCAGGGCTCGCCCGTAGGAACTGCAACTTGTTCTTCTGGTGACTGCAGTGATACTGCAGTGATGCGGGTCCGCCGCGCCCAGCACCCACCAGCACCCGTGTCCGCAGGCCATTGGGGGCCAATTCCACCTGAATTGGCCCCCTCGCTGTATTAAGACAGTGGGGTAGAGAACCGCCCAGACTCCCAGTTCTGCACCAATGTTGCTCGAACTGCCCCTGGTTCGGCAATAATTCTTCTTCTACAGCCCATTCTTCATGCTGGAGTTCCAAAGGCCAGATGAGCGGCGCATTGACTTCACCTTAACTCGTCCCTAGAATCTCGCTATCGCAACCACAGCGCACCCAGGCCCCAGGGTCTGCGGCGCATTCATATTCGGAGGAATTATGATGAAGACTGCACTGAGCCTTTCTGTACTCGCCGCCCTGGCCCTGGGCACCGCCAGCGCCCAGACCACCATCAAGATTGCCACCATCAGCCCGCTGTCCGGCGGCCAGAGCAACCTGGGCACCCAGATCCGCAACGGCGTGCAGCTGGCGGTCAACGAGTACGCCGCGCAGTTCAAGAAGGCGGGCTTCAACCTGCAGTTGGTGCCCTACGACGACCAGGCCGATCCGGCCACCGGGACCGCCGCCGCCCGCAAGATTGCCGCCGACAACCAGATCCTGGCCGTGGTGGGCACCCTGAACAGCGGCGTGGCGATTCCGGCCAGCGCCGCGCTGGCCCCCAGCAACCTGGTGATGATCAGCCCGGCCAACACCGCCAACCAGGTGACTGACCGCGGTCTGGCCAACATGAACCGCATCGTGGCCCGCGACGACTCGCAGGGTCCGGCCGGCGCGAACTTCATCATGAACAACCTGAAGGCCAAGAAGGTCTACGTCCTGAACGACAAGACGGCCTACGGTGAAGGGCTGGCCGCCGAGGTCGAGAAGGCCCTCAAGGCCAAGGGCGTCACCATCTCCGGCAGCGAAGGCACCGAGGAAAAGAGTGACTTCTCCAGCATCGTCGCCAAGATCAAGCTGACCAAGCCGGACGCCATCTACTTCGGCGGCATCTACAACCAGATCGGCGTGTTCATCAAGCAGCTGCGCGGCGCGGGCATCGACACCCCTGTCGTCGGCGGCGACGGCCTGGACAGCAGCGAGCTGCCCGTGATCATCGGCAAGGCCGGGGCCAACAACGTCTACTACACCACCGTGGCCGCCCCTCTGGAAGCGCTGCCCGCCGCCAAGACCTTTGCGGCCAACTTCCAGAAGACCTTCAACACCCCCGCCCAGGGCTTCGGCGCCTTCGGCTACGACGCCGCCAAGGTCACGCTGCAGGGCATTCTGGACGCCGCCCGCGCCAACGGCGGCAAGGCGCCCAGCCGCAAGCAGGTGATGGACACCATCCGCAAGGGTACCTACAAGGGCCTGCTGTCGGGTGAAGTCAGCTTCAACAGCGTCGGGGACCGCAAGGCCGCCACGCTGTACGTGATCAAGATCAAGGACGGCAAGGCGGCGCTGGAAACCAGCCTGTCGGTCAAGCCTCCCAAGAACTGACGCTGGTCTTTGAGTCACCGTGGGGCCGGGCTGCGTGCCTGGCCCCTTTTTTTTAAGACGCGGGACACTGTCGGGAAGCGCTTGGAAGTGATTCCACCTCTCCCCCCACGCCCCAAGAGTAGAATGCCGCTGATTTCACCGTCCCCGCTGTTTTTGAAGTCCCACCGTCCCCCCTTCATTCATTGAAAGGAGCTGATTTCTTTGGAACTTTCTGTCCTGCTTCCCTTTATCGTCAACGTGATCGTGGGGGGCCTGGTGCTGGGCTTCGTCTACGCCATCATCGCGCTGGGCTACACCATGGTGTACGGCGTGCTGCAGCTGATCAATTTCGCGCACTCGGAAGTGTTCATCACGGGCGCCGTGGTGGGCTTCGAGATCTTTCGCGTGCTGCAGGACTCGGCCATGAACGGCTACCTGAAACTGCTGCTGGCGCTGCTGGCCGCCATGACCGTTTCGGGCCTGCTGAACGTGCTGATCGAGCGGCTGGCCTACCGCCCGCTGCGCGGCGCGCCCCGGCTGGTGCCGCTGATCACGGCAATTGGCGTCTCGCTGATCCTGCAAGACGTGCTGCGGTTCCTCGAAGGCCTGCAGGGCCGCTTTGACCTGACCTACACGCTGCCGACCGGGTTCGGCAACAAGTTCTGCGCCACCGACAGCACCTGCGCCCCGGTGGGCAATTTCCTGCGCACGATTGGCGTGGACGTGCAGCTCAAGGACGTGATTCTGGTGGTGGTGGCCCTGGTCAGCCTGCTGGTGCTGAACTACGTGGTCAACCGCACCCGGCTGGGCAAGGCCATTCGCGCCGTGTCGCAGGACCGCGTGACCGCCGGCCTGATGGGCATCGACTCCAACCGGATGATCAGCGCCACGTTCCTGATCGGTGGCTCACTGGGCGGCGTCAGCGGCGTGCTGTTCGGCATGAAGTTCGGCACGGTCAACGCCTACAGCGGCTTTGATCCGGGCATCATCGCCTTCACGGCGGCGGTGCTGGGCGGCATCGGTAGCATCCCCGGCGCGGTGTTGGGCGGGTTGTTGCTGGGCGTGATCCAGAACCTGATCGGCGTCATGAACATCTTCGGCAACCTGCTGGGCTTCGCCAACCTGGGCACCATCGACGCGAGCTATTCTAAGATCGGGCCGTTTATCGTGCTGGTGCTGATCCTGATCTTCAAGCCTACCGGCCTGCTCGGCAAGAGCAACGTGGAGAAAGTATGACGGTGGCCACGCCCGCCAAGCCCGCGGTGCGCCGTCCGGTGGTCAAGCCGGACCGGACCATCCTGCTGGTGCTGTTTTTTGTCGTGACCTCCGTGTTGCTGATCATCTCGCACCAGCCGGGGATGATGAAGAGCCTGGGGCCGTTCGGCGACGTTCTGCGCAACAAGGTGGTGGAGGCGCTGGTCGTCTCGCTGTTCCTGGCCAATGTGCTGTTCGCCTACCTGTGGAAGGCCGCCAACTGGGCCAAACTGCTGGTGGGCATCGGAAGCCTGCTGTTCGTGTTGCCGCTGGCCGGGCAGACCGACACCAGCCTGCTGGACCTGAGCATCCAGATCATGATCTTCGCGGCGCTGGCGCTGGGCCTCAACATCGTGGTGGGTCTGGCCGGCCTGCTGGACCTGGGCTACGTGGCCTTTTTCGCGGTGGGCGCGTACACCTGGAGCATCTTCGCCAGCCCACGCTTCGGCGAGGTCCTCAAGTACTACGGCGAGAACCCCGGCGCGACCGGCAGCGGCACCCTGGCCATCGGGCTGGTGCTCACAGGGGTCACGGCCGGCAGCATGCTGTACATCCGTGGCCTGCACGGGCGCATGGCCCCCACCCGCCTGAGCAGCCTGAGCTTCCTGCTGGCGGGCTTCGGGCTGCTCTCGGGCATCATCCTGGTGGGCCGCTCGATCCTGGTGCTGGCCTCCGGCTCGGCGGCGGCGGTGGCCAGCGGCATCAACCCCGGCTTCTTCTGGCTGTTCCTGGCGCTGAGCATCATGGCCGCCGCCATCGTGGGCGTGCTGATCGGCCTGCCGGTGCTGCGGCTCAAGGGCGACTACCTGGCGATTATCACCCTGGGCCTGGGCGAGGTGATCCGGGTGCTGGCGAACAACCTGGGGCTGTACACCGCCGGTTCGCAGGGCATCACCCCCATCGGCTCGGCCCCGGTGCCGTGGTTCAACAGCCTGGCCGGATCGCTGGGCTTCCGGCCCGACCAGTATTCGCTGCTGTTCCTGTACGTGCTGGTGCTGATCGTGATCGCGGTGATCCTGCTGGTCAACGTGCGGCTGGACAAGAGCCGCATCGGGCGCGCGTGGGTGGCCATCCGGGACGACGAGATCGCCGCGCAGGCGATGGGCGTCCCCCTGATGCAGACCAAGCTGATCGCCTTTGCCACCGGGGCCAGCTTTGCCGGGGTGATGGGCATGATCTTCGCCGCCAAGCAGACCTTTATCAGCCCCGAGAGCTTCAACCTGTTGCAGAGCATCACAGTGCTGAGCATGGTGGTGCTGGGCGGCATGGGCTCGTTCAGCGGCGTGATTCTGGGCGCGGCGGTGGTCACGCTGCTGAACCTGCGCATCCTGCCGGGCCTGGGCGAGGCCAGCGCCAACGTGCCCTGGATTCCGCAGGAGGTCAACCCGGCGAACTTCAACCGTTTTATCTTCGGCTCGATTCTGGTGGCCATGATGCTGCTGCGGCCTGAAGGCTTGCTGCCCAACAAACGCGTGGCCCGCGAGCTGCACCACGAGGACGATCAGGAAGACGAGAGCGAGGACGGCAACGCCAGCGGGCTGAAGCAGGGCGGCGACGTGTACAGCGCCGGGCTGGCCACCATCAAGGAAGACGACCGCCCCGGAGGCGAGCGATGATCAAGACCACGGTCCATCCTGGCCCGGTGACCCCGGCCAGCAGCGGCAACAGCATTCTGGAAGTGGACGCGCTGACCAAGGAATTCGGCGGCCTGACCGCCGTGAACGCGGTGACCCTGCACGTTCCGGAGCGCAGCATCGTCAGCGTGATCGGCCCCAACGGCGCGGGCAAGACCACCTTCTTCAACATGATCACCGGCATCTACGCGCCCACGCGCGGCAGCATCAAGCTGGCCGGGCGCGAGCTGGTGGGGTTGCGGCCCGATCAGGTCACGGAGGCCGGCATCGCCCGCACCTTCCAGAACATCCGGCTGTTTTCCAGCATGACCAGCGAGGAAAACATCATGGTGGGGCGCAATTCCCGCCTGAAAAGCACCTTCGTGGACGCCGTGCTGCGCACCCGCCGCTTTCACGAGTCCGAGCACGAGGCGCGCGAGGCCGCCCGCATCATGCTGGACTTCGTGGGCCTGAGCCAGTGGCGCAACGAGATCGCCACCAACTTGCCCTACGGCGATCAGCGCAAGCTGGAAATCGCCCGCGCGCTGGCGACGACGCCCAAGCTGATCCTGCTGGACGAGCCGGCCGCCGGCATGAACCCCCGCGAGACCGAGGACCTCAAAGCCCTGATCCGCCGCATCCGTGACGAGCTGGGCGTGACCATCTGCCTGATCGAACACGACATGCGGCTGGTCATGACCCTCAGCGAGTACATCACCGTGCTGGACTACGGCACCAAGATCAGCGAGGGCCTGCCGCACCAGGTCCGCAACGACCCCGCCGTGATGGAGGCGTACCTCGGCCGCGGGGCCGCCGCCGGGGAATACGGCAAGGAGGAAGCGCCCAGATGACCCAGTCCACTGTCCCACCGCAGCCCACTGCGCCCAGCACCACGGGTTCGGCCATGCTGGAACTGAACGACATCCACTCGTACTACGACCACATCCACGCGCTCAAGGGAATCACCCTCAAGGCCTACGAGGGCGAGATCGTGGCGCTGATCGGCGGCAACGGGGCTGGCAAGACCACCACCCTGCGCACGGTCAGCGGCATGATGAAGCCCAGAGTCGGCACCCTGACCTACCTGGGCCAGGACATCGCCGGCAAGCCCGCGCACCAGACCATGCAGATGGGCATGAGCCACGTGCCGGAGGGCCGCCGGATTTTCCCGCAGCTGACTGTGCGCGAGAATCTGGAGGTCGGTGCCTACACCATCACCGACAGGAAGCTGATCGAGGAGCGCGTGCAGGAGGGTTTTGCCTACTTCCCCCGCCTGAAGGAACGCGAGAACCAGCTGGGCGGGACCATGTCGGGCGGTGAGCAGCAGATGCTTGCGATTGCCCGCGCGCTGATGGTCAATCCCCGGCTGCTGCTGCTGGACGAGCCGAGCATGGGGTTGTCGCCGCTGTTCGTGGAGGCGATCTTCGACATCATCGTCAAGCTGAACCGCGAGCACAACACCACCGTGCTGCTGGTGGAACAGAACGCCAACATGGCCCTGGCGATCGCGCACCGCGCCTACGTGCTGCAAACCGGCGAGATGAAACTGAGCGGCAAGGCCAGCGACATCGCCAAGGACGAGACGGTGCGCAAGGCGTACCTGGGCGACGAGTAGGCTCTGCAGAACGGCAGAACAAACGTGCAAGTCAAGAGTCGAGGGCCGGGAGATGTTCCCCGGCTCTCGACTTTGCATCAAGGCCTGAAGTCTGAGTGGACGTGGGCGCCTAGGATGCAGCATGGACAAGCTGCGTCTCGCCGCCGCGCTGATGGTCAGCGGCACCCTGCTGACCGCCTGCGTCCCTGCGCCGCTGGCTTTCGATCCGGCGCAGATGCCGGTGGCGAACGATCTGGGAGCCAGGAATGCTGGAACCGAGTGGTGGTATGTGTCCGGGGTGCTGCCGGAGGCCGGGCTGGCCTTTCACTGGGCCCAGTTCAAGGTGAATTACCGGGGCGTGCTGTACCACGCTTCGCATGTGGCCATCACTGATCTGAGGAACGACAAGCTGTATTTCGTGGAAAACGGCAATCAGACGGCGACCTTTGGCTTTCCGCCGCTCAGGGTCTCGCAGGGAGACTGGAAGCTGGCGCAACAGGCTGGAGACGACGCCCCTTTTGGGCTGTCGGCGGGACCGCTGAACCTGACGCTGACGCCCACCCGCAATCCGGTGGTTCACCCGCCCGGCTACTCGGGAACGGCCGAGACCGGGCGCATGTACTACCAGAGCGTGACCCGGCTGGACGTGGACGGCACGGTTCAGGTGGGCGAGGAAACGCGGCAGGCGCGTGGGCAGGTGTGGCTCGATCACCAGTGGGGCGATCAGCAGCCCGGCGCGGCGGCACGGTGGGACTGGTTCGGCCTGCACCTCTCGGACGGCTCGGACCTGATGCTGTACCGGGTCCGGAACGCCCGGAATGAGGTGGTGCAGGTGACCGGCTCGCACGTCAGTCCGGAGGGGGTGGCGCGGCAGGTCAGGAATCTGACCATGACGCCGGGCCGCGTGTGGACCAGCCCCAGTGGCCGCGAGTACACCCTGGGCTGGACGGTGAGCGGCGAGAATCTGGCGCTGGAACTCGGTTCCCTGCGCGACGATCAGGAACTGCTGAGCAAGACCACCTCGGTGGCGTACTGGGAGGGGCCGGTGAGCGGCGCGGGCACCATGAACGGGCAGGTCATCACCGCTTCGGGCATGGGGGAGTTCGTGGGCGGCGCCCTGACCAGGGCCGAGGGCGGCCTGCTGAGCGTTCCGGCAAGGTAGCTGTCCGGGGCAACCTGCTTCAGGGCTTCTTGCCCACCCCGAACAGAGCCAGTCCCCAGCCCATCGCCGGCCCCACCGTCACCGCAAAGACCAGCGTGCCCCAGCCCAGCGGCCCGCCCAGCGCCCAGCCGAGCAGCAAGACCAGCAGTTCCACGCCGCTGCGGATGCGCGGCACCGGCCAGCCGGTCACGCGGCGCAGCGCCAGCGTCAGGCCGTCGCGGGGGCCGGCGCCCAGGCCCGCCGCCACGTAGGCCCCGGTGGCGAAGCCCAGCAGGCCCACCCCCAGCAGAAACTGTGCCCAGCGCCAGCCCAGCGCCTCGGGGCTCGGGATCAGCGGGGCCAGCACGTCCAGAAACACGCCGATCAGCACCACGTTCAGCACCGTGCCCAGGCCGATGCGCTCGCGCAGGCGCAGGGCCGTGAAGGCCACGATCATGACGCCGGTCAGGATGCTGACCAGCCCCACTGTCAGCGGCAGGTGGCGGGTCACGCCCACGTGCAGCACCTCCCAGGGGGCCACGCCCACGCGGGCGTCGAGCATCAGGCGCAGACTCAGGCCGTACAGGAACAGGCCGGTCAGCAGCAGGGCCAGCCGCCCGGCCCGCGAGGAACGCACCAGACCCGCCAGCGGCGCAGAGGCGGTCATGTGGCGGCTAGCGGGCGCGTAACGTCGCCTGATTGCCGGCCGTGTCGATCACCACGATATCGGCCCAGATGCCGGTGGTCTCGGCGAAGAACTCCACGCGCGGGCCGGGGGTGATGTTCAGGCGGTTGCCGTCCACCAGCACCTGCGCCACGCCGCCCTCGTCCCCTGCCACGCCCGAGACCCGGATGGTATTGCCGCTCTTCTCGAAGCGCGTGACCTGAATGGTGGGTTTGACCGTGTCCACGCTGATCGGCAGCACCAGCGTGGATTCGTTGCCCGCCGCGTCGCGCGCCGCGATGGTGTACTTGCCCTGGGTGCCCTCGATCAGCGTCTTGAACTGAAAGCGTGCCAGCTTGCGGCTGCCGGGCAGGATCGGAATGGGTTTGCCGTCCACCGTGATCTGCGTGACCCCGGTGTCGTCCAGCGCGTACCCGTCGACCAGCACCGACTTCTCGCGGCTGACGCCCACCGCGCTGCTGATGCTGATGCGCGGCTTGAAGGTGTCGGTGGTGCGGGCGCAGCCGCTCAGGAGCAGCCCAGGGGCGAGGAGCAGCGCTGCGGCAGGTGGAAAGGACGGACGGCGGCGCATGGCCCCGAGTATAGCGGGCGGCAGCACGGCGCTGCGGTAGGGGTGCGGGGATGGGGGAGGGCCAGCAGAGAAGGGTCAGCACGAAAGGGCCAGTGCAGTCCAGGGGGCGGGGAAGACGGCCAGACACCTGACCCCGCCGCCGCCGCCCAGCCCCTACAATGCCCGGCGTGAGTTCGCCCGCCCGTCCCCTGTCTGCCCTGCCGTCCGCCTCCATTCCCGAGGGCACGCGCGACGTGCTGCCGCCCGACTGGGAGCAGCGCGAGGCCCTGCGCGCCCGGCTGTCCCATCTGTTCGGCAGCTGGGGCTACCGGGGCGTGGAGGTGCCGGCGCTGGAATACGCCGACGCCCGCCACCCGCAGGACGCCCGCGCCTTCAAGCTGATCGATTCGGGCGGGCAGGTGCTGGCCCTGCGCAGCGAGTTCACCACCGCCATCGGGCGGCTGGTGCGCGCCCAGTTCGCGGACGGGCCGTTTCCGCTGCGGCTGCACTACAGCGGCCGGCTGTGGCTGCGCGCCCTGACCAGCGAACTGGGGCGCCTGCGCGAGTTCGGGCAGACCGGCGTGGAACTGATCGGCACCCTGGGCGCCCGTGCCGACGCCGAGCTGCTGCAGCTGGCGGCGGCGGCGCTGGCCGAGGTCTCGGTGGCCGCCGAGCTGGAAGTGGGCTTTCCCGGTTTCGTGGACGCCGTGCTGGAGGACGCGGCGCTGCACGGCCCGGCCCGTCAGGCGCTGCACGGCGCGGTCGACCGCAAGAGCGGGGCGGACATCGATCTCCTGTCGCGCCAGCATGGGCTGTCGGGCGGGGTCACGCGCACCCTGCACGCCCTGACCGATCTGTACGGCGGCGCGGAGGTGCTGGACGCCGCCGCGCGGCTGGCGCAGGGCACGCGGGCGCGGGCGGCGGTGGCGCACCTGCGCGAGGTTGCGGCGCTGTACGGCGGCCCGCTGCTGTATGACCTGGGGGCCAGCCGCCGTTACGACTACTACACCGGCCTGACCTTCCGGGCCTACGCGGCGGGCCTGAACCAGCCGGTGCTGGGCGGGGGCCGCTACACGCTGGACAGCGGTTCAGATGGGGGCCTGCCCGGCGCGGGCTTCGCCATGGGCCTGGAGCGCCTGCTGCGCGCCGCGGCGCCCCAGTTGCCCCCCCAGCCGGAGGTGGTGCTGGCCCTGGACGCTGCCGGGGCCGAACTGGCGCGCGGCCAGGGCCTGTGCGCCGAACTGGCCTGGACGGACGATCAGGCCGAACTGCGGCGCTACAGCGCGGCGCGCGGCATTCGCCGCTGGGCGCGGGGCTCCGGGCTGTTCGAGCCGCAGGTGCAGGCATGACCCCCGCGCCCCTGCGTGCCCCCGATCACCTGACGCTGGCGCTGCCCAAGGGCCGCATTCTGGAAGAGGCCATCGCGCTGCTCTCGCAGGCTGGCCTGCCGCTGACCCTGCCCGAGAAGTCCCGCGCCCTGCGTCACGAATTCCCTGGCGTGACCGTGCTGGAACTGCGCAATCAGGACGTCCCCGTATACGTCGATCTGGGTGTGGCCGATGCGGGCATCGTGGGCAAGGACGTGCTGATCGAGTCCGGGCGCGAGGTGTACGAACCCGTCGACCTGCGGTTCGCGCAGTGCCGCCTGTCGCTGATCCGCGAGGTGGGGGCCACGGCGCCCATCGTGCGGGTGGGCACCAAATATCCGCGCGCCGCCCGCGCGTACCTGAATGCGCGCGGCATCCCTGCCGAAGTGGTCAAGCTCAGCGGCAACATCGAACTGGCGGCCCTGACCGGGCTGGCCGAGGCGGTGATCGATCTGGTACAGACCGGCAGCACCTTGCGGGCCAACAATCTGGAGGAAAAGGAGGTGCTGTTCGAGTCCAGCGCCCGTCTGATCGTCAACCGCGCGGCCCTGAAGCTGCGGCGTGAGCGGCTGCGTCCCCTGATCGAGCGTCTGCGCGAACTCGTGACCGAGGACCGCCCAGCCTAGCTCCGTCTGCGGGGCCGTCTGGATTTGACAAGCACGGGGACCGTTGCTACACTTCCCCTCGCCTGAAGACCCGCCGCGCTGTGGCGTTTTGGAAGGAAAGTGCCGGAGGCTGCGGGCCTTTAGCTCAACGGTCAGAGCAGTCGGCTCATAACCGATTGGTTGCCGGTTCAAATCCGGCAAGGCCCACCACAGATGGACCACGTTCAACAGTTTCGGGCGGTTAGCTCAGTGGTAGAGCATTCGCTTCACACGCGAGAGGTCGTAGGTTCAAGTCCTATACCGCCCACCAAAAAGAAACACCGTCTAGAGCGGTGTTTTTTCGTTTGTTGTTCCTGGGAAAACAAATCAGCGGGAGTGTCACGCCCGACAACCCGCCAATCAGGAAGAACAGGAACGCCGTGAAGCTGTAGCGCGTGCCGATCACCTTACGTTCCGAATCGAGTATTTCCGCTGTCTGGCATCTTGAGGGCTGAGCACGAGATACGGGAGCAAGAACAGGTACGTGTCGTCATCTGCGTCACTGGGGTAGCCTTGCCGGTTCACCCAGACATGCTGCCCATTCCAGAGTCGACACCACAAACTTCAAATGTGTTCTTGTCAGCCTCTGAGGGCATCCCAAAACATAAGATGATAAAAAATCTGTGAAATGAAGACAGCACTGAAGCTTCATTAGTTCTGAATGGTGGCCCCTTAAAACAAAAGTCATCTATTTAAGCGGGTCATTGGGTAAGGTCAGCAGTACGAAACCTGTAGAAAAAGCTGCATCTGGAGGTTCTGGGTGCCGCTTTTCTACCATTCATTCACAGGAGGTCGGAATGACCCGTAATCGTGATGAGCGCTATGATTCCCGCAATGATTTCTATCGAAACGACATGGAACGTTCCGAGGGAATGTACCGGGACCGTAACGATGGCCGTTTCTCGTCCAGGGATGACCACCGTGGCATGGAGCGAGGCGGCGGGTATGGTGGGATGGACCGCGAGAATTTTGGCCGCGACAACTACGACCGTGGCGGCTCGTCTGACTGGGGCGGATATGGTCAGTCCGGTTCGGGGCAGTACGGCAGCGGGATGGACCGTGACCGCCAGGGCTATGGCCGTCAGGACGATGGCGGCCTGGGCCGGAGTATGGGGGGGCAGGGCTACAGCAGTATGGGCCGCGATTCCCGTGGCATGGGCGAGGCGTACCGGGACAGCCAGGGCATCAGCAACCAGGGTTACAGCGGCCGGGGCTACGGCAGCAGCTCGAGCGGCCAGGACTACGGCAGGGGTGGTGGCCGTGGAGACGGTGGAATGGGCCAGGACCGCTCCGGCTACAGCGATGATTACAGCTCCGGCATGCGCCAAGGTGCGTACAGTGATCCCTACCAGGGCAACCCCAGTTACAGCGGCGGCTCCAGCATGGGCAGCTATGGCCGGGACAACGATATGGGGTCCGGAATGACCAGTCACCGAGGCAAGGGACCCAAAGGCTACCAGCGCAGCGACGAGCGCCTCAAGGAAATGGTCAGTGAGGCTCTTGAAGACGAACACGGCGTCGACGCCAGCGACGTTGAAGTCAAGGTGGAAAATGGAGAGGTGACCCTGACCGGCACGGTGCAGGACCGCTCGCAGAAGCGCCGCGCTGAAGACTGCGCCGAGGGCGTGCGCGGGATCAGGGACGTTCATAACCAGATCCGTGTCAAACGCAATGACGGGTCCGGCCAGACCGGCGACTCCAGCACCCTGACGGCCAGCGCGACGTCATCGAGCCAGAAGAACAAGGCCGGGACAAACGCCAGCTGAGCTTGCCCCTTGATCAACCTGCGTGACCTTACCCTCGCTCCCCCTTCTCCAGTAGAAGGGGGTTTTAAGAGGCTTCGAACCAATTGGCGAGGTCAACGTCCGCCCCTGGTTCTAATGGCCGAGACTTCAATATCGGTTCGGACAGCGAATGTATGAGCCGCGCCGTACCTAATGGTGATCACGTCCGCCCGAAAGAAAGGACGCCTCGTCGGCCGACCTGGGGGTATCCCTTTTCATGAGGTCCACGCCGTGGATTCGGCGGTCTCTATAATCCGCCAGGGGGCAAACGGATGATGCGTGAGGGCCTGTGTCGCCTTGCCGTCACCACGCCCTGAATGGTGGTGTTTTCAGTCCGCCGCCACCGCCCCTGCGCGCATCGCCTCCATCACCAGCGTGTAGGAGCGCCGCCGCGCCGCCGGATCGTGGGTCATGGCGGTCAGGATCAGTTCGTCGGCTCCGGTCTGCTCGGCCAGGCGGTGCAATCGGGTGGCCACGTCCCTGGCGTCGCCCACGATGGCGCGGGCGCGGGCCGCCTCGGCCACCGCGCGTTCCTGCGGGGTGTAGGGGTAGTCGCGGGCCTCCTGCACGCTGGGAAACGAGGCCACCTCGCCGCGCGTCAGGCGCAGGAACATCAGCCCGGCGGACAGGGCCAGTTCCTCGGCCTCGGCGGTGGTGGGGGCGCAGATCACGCTGGCGGCGACGATCACCTGGGGTTTTGGGAAGGCGGGAGACGGCTGGAACGCAGCGCGGTACGCCTGGGCGGCCGCTGCCGCCTGCGCGGTGTCGGGGTTGATGTGCCACGCGAAGGCCAGCCCCGCGCCGATCTGGGCCGCGACACGCGCGCCGTACCCGCTGCTGGACAGCAGCCACAGCGGCGGAAACAGACCGTCGCCCGCTGGGGCCGCCACCGTCCCGGCGAAGGGGTGCCCCACCGGGAACTGGCCCGTGCCGAAGGCGATCAGCTCCGCGAGTTGCCGCTCGAAGGGTTCTTCCATGGGCCCTGCCGCGCCCCGCAACGCCCGCGCGGTGCGCCCATCGGTGCCGGGGGCGCGGCCCAGGCCCAGATCCACGCGGTCTGGAGCCAGCGCCGAGAGCAGGCGGTAGCCCTCAGCCACGGCCAGTGGCGCGTGGTTGGGCAGCATCACGCCGCCCGAACCCAGGCGAATGCGGCGCGTCACCTGCGAGGCCGCTGCCAGCACCGCCAGCGGCACGCTGGACGCCACCGCGCCCATGTTGTGGTGCTCGGCCACCCAGTAGCGGTGATAGCCGAGGTCTTCGGCGTGTTGCGCCAGCCGCAGGGATTCGCGCAGGGCCGCCGTGGCGTCCGAGCCGGAGGGAATCGGCACCAGATCCAGCACTGAGAGGGGCAGGGGAGAGGAAGTCATGCCCCGAGTGTGCGCCCCCGCGCCGCTTTACATCTTGAACCAGTCCACAAAGCCCTCTTAAGCTGGCTTGAAGGGTTGGGGCTGGCGAACATGGCGACAGGGAGGAGCGGACACAGGGTTGGCCCCTCTAGCCCAATCCATTCCCGCGTGACCTTCGCTCCCATCACTGCCCCGTATCCTGTCCGTGTGAGGCTTTCCCCGTGAACAACGAGATTCCCGTGCAGGCGTTGGGGCCGCAGGGCGAGGTGATGGCGCACGCCGTGGACGCCTGCGTGCACTGCGGCTTCTGCCTGCCCGCCTGCCCCACCTACGCGCTGCTGGGCGACGAGATGGACAGCCCGCGCGGCCGCATCGTGCTGATGAAGGAGGTGCTGGAAGGCGGTCTGGATCTGCTGGACGCTGCCCCGCATCTGGACCGCTGCCTGGGGTGTCAGGCCTGCGTGACCGCCTGCCCCAGCGGCGTGCCCTACGGTGAGCTGATTACCAGTTTTCGTGGCTGGAGCGAGCCGCAGCGCCAGCGTTCGCCGTTGGATCGGGCCAAGCGCTACGCGATTCTCAAGGCCCTACCCGCACCGAAACTGTTCAGCGTGGCCGCCCGCGTCGGGCAGTACGCCAAGCCGCTGGCCCCGGCGTTGCCTGCCGCGCTGCGTGGCCCCCTCGATCTGCTCCCGGAACATGTTCCGGCCATGCAACCCAGCCCGGAGGTCACCCCGGCGCGGGGGCAGCGCCGGGGCCGGGTGGCCTTTCTGACCGGCTGCGCCCAGCAGGCCCTCGCGCCCAACTTCAACGCCGCCACCCTGCGCGTGCTGGCCCGCAACGGCATCGAGGTGGTGGTGCCGCAGGGCCAGGGCTGCTGCGGGGCCGCCGCGCTGCACACCGGGGCGCGGGGCGAGGCGCTGCGGCTGGTGCGGGCCAATCTGGACGCCTTCAACCCCGACGATTACGACGCCATCCTGTCCAACGCGGCGGGCTGCGGTGCGGGCCTCAAGGAGTATCCAGTGATCCTGCATGGCCTGCACGACGAGAAAAAAGCGAAAGCCTTTGCCGCCAAGGTGCAGGACATCAGCGAGTATCTGGCGACGCTGGCGCGGGAGGAGGGACTGGAGCCGTTCCTGCCTACATCCAGGCCCCTCAAGATCGCGTACCACGACGCCTGCCACCTGGCCCACGCGCAGGGCGTCCGCGCCGCGCCGCGCGAATTACTGCGAATGATTCCCGGCGTGAGCATCGTGGAAATTCCGGAGGGTGACCTGTGCTGCGGCAGTGCGGGCACCTACAACCTGGAACAGCCCGAGCTGGCCGGGCAACTGGGGGCACGCAAGGCCGGGCATATCCTCTCCACCACGCCAGACCTGATCGCCAGCGGCAACATCGGCTGCCACACCCAGATTCAGAGCCATGTGCGCCGTCAGGGCAGCGCCGTGCCGGTGATGCACACGGTGGAAGTTTTGGATCTGGCTTACCGGGGGGAGCTGTGAAAGGTCTAAGGGTCAAAGAGTTTAAGAGTCTAAGGAGGGCGGTTCTTAGACCTTTAGACCCTCAGACTCTTAGACGCGCCGGAGGCGCAGCATGACAGTAGAGAAGCTCGCGCTGACCACCACCTCGCCCGCCCGCAAGCCCCGGTCAGAGGGCGGGGGCGACAACGCCCTGGCCGCCGAACTCACCCGCCTGCTGGGGCCGAAGAAAGTGCTGTCCAACCTCTCCGAGCGGCTGAGCTACCGCTTCGACGCGATTCAGTTCGGGGTCACGCCCCTGTGCGTGGTGCTGCCGGAAAGCACCGAGGACGTGATCGCCACCGTCAAAGCGGCGCGGCGGGCAGGCGTGAGCATCGTCGGGCGCGGCGCGGCCAGCGGCCTGAGCGGCGGCGCCGCACCCATGCAGCCCGCTGTGGTGATCTCGTTCACCCGCATGACGCGGCTGGAGATTTTCCCCGAACAGCGCGAGGCTGTCGCGCAGCCCGGTGTGATCACCCTGGCCGTGACCGAGGCGGCCAGACCCCACGGCCTGATCTACCCGCCCGATCCGGCGTCCTTCCGCACCAGCACCATCGGCGGCAATCTGGGCGAGAACGCAGGCGGCCCACTGTGCTTCAAGTACGGCGTGACCGGCGATTACGTGAACGCCCTGGACTTTGTGGACGCCGAGGGCGAGCTGCACACCCTGACGCGGGATGCCTACGATCTGGCGGGCCTCCTCATCGGCTCGGAGGGCACGCTGGGCCTGATCACTGAAGCCACGCTGCGCCTGACGCCGCCGCCGAAATTCACCCGCACGCTGATGGCCCATTTCGCCGAGGTGGGGCAGGCCGCCGAGGCCGTGAGTGCGGCGATTGCCGCCGGGGCCGTGCCAGGGAAGCTGGAATTCATGGACGGGGCCTGCACCAACGCCGTGGAGGATTACCTGCACCTGGGTCTGCCGCGCGACGCCGGGGCGGTGCTGCTGGTGGATACTGACGGCGACGATCTGGACACCGTGGAGGAGGAACGAGCGCTGGTGGAGGCCGCCTGCCTGGAAGCCGGGGGCGTGGTGCGCCGCGCTGCGGACGAGGCCGAGGCCGCCGCCCTCTGGCAGGCCCGCCGCAGCGTCTCGCCCGCGCTGGGCCGCATCCGCCCGCAGCGCATGAACGAGGACATCGTGGTGCCCAGAAGCGTGCTGCCGGAGGTGGTGCGCCAGATTCGGGCGCTGGGCGACGCCTCGGGTTTCCATCTGGTGCAGTTCGGACACATCGGGGACGGTAACCTGCATCCCAATATCCTGTTTGATCCGCGCACCGAGTCGGCGGAGGCCGTGCATCATCTGGCCCACCAGATTGCCCTCGTCGCCCTGCGGCACGGCGGCGTGCTGAGCGGCGAGCACGGTATCGGCACCATGAAGCGCGACTTCATGCGCGACGCGGTGGACGCCGAGACCATGACCGCCCTGCACAACGTCAAACGCGCCCTGGATCCCTCGGGCGCCCTGAATCCGGGCAAGATTCTGCCGGAGGAACCCCATGCCTGAGCCCAGAATCGACGTCTCTCCCGGCGATCAGACCCTGACCGTCTCCGGCGATGTCAGCCTGCTGGAGGTGTACGCCGCGCTGCCCCCCGGCCTCTACCCGCCGTTTCCCCCGGTGGAACTGCCCGGCGGCGTGGGCGGCCTCGTCTCGCGCGGCGGTTTTGGGCAGACCTTCTTCTCCGGCGCGGAGGTGCTGGGCGTGACCTTCCGCGCGCCGTCGGGCCGGGTGGTGCGGGCCGGGGGCCGGACGGTCAAGAACGTGCAGGGCTACGATCTGACCCGCCCCTTCGTGGGCAGTTTTGGGGCGCTGGGCGAGGCGCTGGAAGTTACGCTGCGCCTGCGCCCCGGCCGGGCGGCCCGTCACGTCACGGCCCCCGGCTCGCTGGACGCCCTGTCCGAACCCCTGCCGCGCTTTGCCTGGGCTGTAGAGGGTCAGCTGCACCTGATGCACTTCGGGCACGCGCATCAGGTAGACCGCGCACTGGCGGCGCTGCCCGGCGCGGTCAGGGTGGAGGGGCCACTCGATCTGACCTCCTTCTTTCCGGGGGGCATGGGCGTGGGTGTGGGTGGCTGCGTGCGGGATCGCCGCTTCGGCTGGGTGGACGGCGGGGCCGTGCCGCCCGTGCCGGCGCTGTTCGCGCGGGTGGCGGCCAGCCTGTAGGGTGGTCTGACCGCCGGGGGGGGCTGACGGTACGACGGTACACTTCCAGCATGTCCCCCCCCAGACCGCTGGCTCCCGGCCCTGGCCGCAGCCGTCAGACGCAGATTTTCGTGGACGGGCTGGGCGGCACGCGCCCGCTGGTGCCGGTGGCCCCCGAACGCCTGCAGGAGGCGGCGCGGCGCAAGCTGGACGCGGCGGCCTTCGCGTATCTGGCGGGCGGCGCGGGCGCGGAACGGACCATGCGGGCCAATCTGGACGCCTTTGCGGGCGTGAAACTGCTGCCCCGCCGGCTGTGCGGTTCGGCGTCGCGGGACCTGAGCGTGGAGTTGTTCGGCCAGAGTTACCCGGCTCCCGTGTTGCTGGCCCCGCTGGGCGTGCTGGAACTGGCCCATCCGGAGGCGGATCTGGCGGTGGGCCGCGCCGCCGCCACGTTGGGCGTGCCGTTCGTCTTTTCCTCGCAGGCGTCCGAGCCGATGGAGCAGGTGGCCTCGGCCATGGGCGACGCGCCCCGCTGGTTCCAGCTGTACTGGGGCACCGACGAGGAGGTCACGCGCTCCTTCGTGCGCCGGGCCGAGACCTGCGGCGCGGAGGCGATCGTGCTGACGCTGGACACCACGCTGCTGGGCTGGCGGCCCCGCGATCTGGACCTGGGCCACCTGCCCTTCCTGCGCGGGCAGGGGCTGGCGCAGTACCTGACGGACCCGCATTTCCGGTCCAGGCTCGCGGGCGTGACGCTGCCCGCCGCCTCGCCCCGGCCCTCGCCCGCCCTTCTCAAGACGGCGGCCAGCCTGGGCGCGCACGGGCGCAAGTTCGGCCTCTCGCTGGCGCAGATGCGGGCAGCGGCAGCTCATTTCACCGCCAGCTACACCCGCCCCGATCTGCAGTGGGAAGACCTCTCACGCCTGCGTGGCTGGACGGATCTGCCCATCATCCTCAAAGGCATCCTGCACCCCGACGACGCCCGTGAGGCCGCCCGGCGCGGCATGGACGGCCTCATCGTCAGCAACCACGGCGGACGCCAGATCGACGGCGAGGTGGGCAGCCTGACCATGCTGCCGCGCGTGGTGGAGGCGGCGGGTGAATTGCCCGTGCTGCTCGACAGCGGGGTCCGCACCGGCTCGGACGTGGCCAAGGCATTGGCCCTGGGCGCGCGGGCGGTGCTGCTGGGCCGCCCCTACGCCTACGGACTGGCGCTGGCGGGCGAGGCGGGCGTGGCCGAGGTGATCCGCAACGTGGTGGCCGAGTTCGACCTGACGCTGGGTTTGCTGGGCGCGCACGCGGCGCGGGAACTGGGGCCAGCGCATCTGGCGTGAAAGTGCATTGGCGGGATGGGCCATACCGCACCGGCCCTGGGGCCATTTGTTCCATGTCACAGACACTTCCCCCGCCGGGGGGCGTATTCTGAACGGCGTGAATAAACACAATTCTCTGGCTTTAATGGCGGCGCTGCTGCTGGGCAGCCTGGGCGCGGCGGGCGCGCAGACGGTCAACCTCCGTATTCTGGAAACCACCGATCTGCACGCCAACGCGCTGGGCTACGACTACTACCAGGACAAGCCCACCGGCGAGTTCGGCTTCGAGTACACCGCCACCCTGATCAAGCAGGCCCGCGAGGAAAAGCGCAACACCCTGCTGTACGACAACGGTGACCTGATCCAGGGCACGCCGCTGGGCGACTACGTGGCCAAGGTCAAGCCGCTGGAGCCGGGCCAGATGCACCCGATGCACGCAGCGATGGCCCTGCTGAAGTACGACGCGGGCAACCTGGGCAACCACGAGTTCAATTACGGGCTGCCCTTCCTGAAACAGGTGGTCGCCGCCGCGCCCATGCCCATCGTGAACGCCAACGTCTATGTCGAGGACGGCGACGGCAACCCTGACAACGACAAGAACGCCTTCACGCCCTACCTGATCCAGCGCAAGCTGGTGCACGACACCTATGGGCGCCCGTACTACCTGAATGTGGGCGTGCTGGGCCTGACGCCCCCGCAGATCGTCGACTGGGACAAGGTCAATCTGGAGGGCAAGGCCACCACCCGCGACATCGTGGAAACTGCCCGCAAGTTCGTGCCCGAGATGAAGGCGCGCGGCGCGGACATCATCGTGGCGATTGCCCACAGCGGACTGGCCGCCGACTACCAGCCGGGCCAGGAGAACGCCTCGACAGAGCTGACCAAGATCGACGGCATCGACGTGGTGCTCAGCGGCCACAGCCACCAGGAATTCCCCGGTCCGGTCTACAAGGACATCCCCGGCGCGGACATCACCAACGGCACCATCAACGGCAAGCCCGTGGTGATGGCCAGCTTCTGGGGCAGTGACCTGGGCATCGTGGACCTGACCCTGCAGCGTCAGGGCAACAACTGGAAGGTCACGGCCGGCAAGGCCGCCGTGCGGCCCATCTGGGACAAGGCCGCCAAGAAGAGCCTGATCACGCCGGACCCCGCCATCGCAGGCGCGGTCAAGGCCGCCCACGAGGGCACGCTGGCCTACGTGCGCGGTACGGTGGCCGAACTGGCGACGCCCATCAACTCCTACTGGGCGCTGGTGCAGGATGATCCCAGCGTGCAGCTCGTGAGCAATGCCCAGATCGCCTACGTCAAGGCTGCGCTGGTGGGCACCGAGTACAAGGACCTGCCGGTGCTGAGCGCCGCCGCGCCCTTCAAAGCCGGTGGACGCGGCGGGGCCAGTTACTACACCGACATTCCCGCCGGCACGCTGGCGATCAAGAACGTGGCGGACCTGTACGTGTATCCCAACACCGTGCAGGCGGTGGAGGTCACGGGCGCGCAGCTTCAGGAATGGCTGGAACGCAGCGCGGGGCAGTTCAACCAGATCGACCCCAAGAAGACCGAGCCGCAGCCGCTGGTCAACGACGCCTTCCCCACCTACAATTTCGACGTGATCGACGGCGTCACCTACGAGATTGACGTGTCTCAGCCCAGCCGTTACGACATGGACGCCAAACTGGTGAACCCGGACGCCCACCGCATCAAGAACCTGATGTACCAGGGCAAGCCTATCGACCCAGAGCAGAAGTTCGTCGTCGCCACCAACAACTACCGTGCCAGCGGGGGTGGCAAGTTCCCCGGCCTGAACGGCAAGAACATCGTCCTCGAATCGCCGGACGAGACCCGCCAGGCCCTGATCGCCTACTTCACTGAGCAGAAGACGGTCAACCCCAGCGCCGACGGCAACTGGAAACTGACCCCCATCCCCGGCGCGACGCTGCTGTACGTCAGCAGCCCCAACGCGCAGAAGTTCGCCCCGGCCGGAGCGACGTTGCTCAAGACGCGCGACGACGGGTTTGCGGAGTACACGATCAAGTTCTGAGTCAGGCTGAAAAAGAGGAGGTGGAGGCCATCATCAGCCTCCACCTCCTCTTTCGGCTCCAATCGCTCAATCGCCCGCTTTGTACCCTTGGCTTGAAATGCCCGTTGCCTTGACTGATACCGGTGCGCCGTTACTACTCTGGCCGAAGAATTCTATATCAATGCTGCTGGATGCGTCGGCCAGATTCGCCTTAACTGTTGAAACTAAGCCTCCAGCGAAGTTAATGCCCAATCCACTGATGGGAAGGCCGTTGGCAGGCTGGACGTCGGTGCGCTGCTGTAGGTCTGCAGTGTATTGCTGGCAAGATTGATAGTTGGGCAAGCTGGCTCGTTCAGGACAGGTGTAGCCAGACGGAACATAGATATCCAATTTGTTGACGTCGCCAGATACGGGTACAGCTCTACCGTTGATGGTATAGGCCGTTAGCCGCCAGCCGGTGATGTATGCAGCATCCGACCCAGGGCGAGTCATGAATGTAAAGTTTACGGGCCCAGCGTCACTAACCGCAAAAGATATTTTTTCAGGAGTCGGAGGAACGGCAGGTGTACCATTCGGATTACCCTCCGAGGGTGGTATGGCGGGCGTTCCAGGGGTGGCAGGCGTAACAGTCCGGGTCACGGTAACAGTGGAGCCGGAGTCGTCAGCGCTCACACCCAGAGAAACCCTGCTACCGGAGACCTGTCCGGGCGCACTGCCACAGGCACTCAGGGTCAGGCCAGCCAGCAGCAGAAGAGCATATTTCTTCATTCGTTATCCTCCGGGACGGGTGAATCTTTCAGATGGGGATTGAGGGTATAGAAGGCGAGCCGTTTCATACCGGCCAGGAAATCGACGTTCTCGACGATTACACCACGCCATTCATCACCAATTTCTTGCTGAAAGTTTCCGCCAACGGAGCGGTGATCTGCCGCGCGCTCATCTGTTGGACGCGGCCCGATGACCACCGGGGCAAAATTGAGAATGCCGCGCACGCCAGCGTCTACCAGCGCCTGGGCGGCGTCCTGGGCACGTTCGGGCGGCACGGCCAGAAAGCCCATATCAACTTTGTTCTCCCGCACGAAGTCGCGCAGTTCCTCGATATGACGCACGGTCAGGTTCCGGACCTGCCGCCCCACCAGCTCAGGACTGACGTCGAACAGGCCCACGTACTGAAACTGGTAGTCGCTGGCCCCTGGATAGTTGGCGATGGCCTGCCCCAGCCGTCCGACGCCCACGATCACCACGTTCCAGGTCTGGTTCAGACCCAGCACCCGCACCAGTTCCCGCTTGAGAATCGGCACGGTGTAACCCATGCCGCGCGTGCCGAAGCGCCCGAAGTAGGCCAGGTCCTTGCGCACCTGAAAGGCGCTGACCCCGGCGCGTTCGGCCAGGTCGGTGCTGCTGGTGCGACTGACCTCCCGCGTTTCCAGTTGCTCCAGAATGCGCAGGTAGGTCACCAGACGGCTGATGGCGGCGGTGGGAACCTCGGCCATCAGCGCACCCGGAAGTGGTCCAGATTGTTGTCATCCAGCCGCTTCTCGGTGCGGGTCAGGGCGTCGCCGGTGTAGGGGCCGACGGCCACCGTCACCTTGCGGCCCTCGGGCGCGTTGACGGTAGGCACGTAGCCCAGGTCACGCAACTGGTCCACCAGCTTCTGGGCGCTCTCCACGCGGTCAAAGGCCCCCACCTGCAGGTAGATCGGGCCGCTGGGCGCCGCCGCCGGGGCGCTGGCCGGGGCAGGCGCAGAACTGGCGCTATCGCTGCTGGAGCTGCTGCCCGAACTGCTGTCAGCGGTGCCGGTGGCCTTGGCGCGCGGCGGGTACAGCAGCGCGCCGGGGTAGGCCCGCTGAATGTCGCCCAGGGCCTGCCGGGCGCTGGCCTCGTCGGCGAAGGGGCCAACCTGCGCCACCACCTGGCTGCCCAGATCGATGGGATAAACCGTGTAGCCCAGGCTGCTGACTGGCGCGGTGCGGCTCTGGGCCGTGCCCACGCTCCCGAAGGTGCCCAGGCTGATGCGGTAATCGCTGCGCAGCGGCGTGCGGCTCTCGCTGGTGGCAACGGCGCCACCGCTACGCGGCGCAACCGTGCTGGCGGTGGGGGTTTCGGTGGGAGTGGCTGGCGGTTCGGTGATCTCGGCCTGGGGAGTTTCGGTCTGGGGGGGCTGAGCGTCAGCGGTGGGGGTCCTGGTGGCTGGTGTTTCAGCGGTTGAGGCATCGGTGCTGGCCGCCGTATCCGGCGTCGCTTCTGGTCCGGTGGTGGCTGTGTCGTCAGCCGTGGGCGCGGCGGGAATGATGGGCGCCTCGGTGACCGCATCAGTGGCCGCGGCCGTCTGTGCGGTGTCGGTGGGCGCGGTGGCGGTAGGGCTGGCGCTGGTGGAGGGGGTGTCGGAGGCGGCCGCAGTGTTGGTGCTGTCGGTGGCTGCGCTGTCCGGAGTCGTATCGGTGTCCGCCGCAGGGGGCGTAATGGTGGTGGTGTCGTCAGCTGTCCCCGGCGCGGCGGGTATGCCGGAAGTCGTCGGCGCTGTCGTGGTGGGCGTGGTGGTGGTGGCCGTCTTGCGCTGGCCCAGCAGCAGCGCAGCAAAGCCGGCCAGCAGCAGCAGCACCAGAACCCCGATCAGGATGTCGGGCCAGCGGCGGGTGGCGGTGGGTCTGCTCATCGTGCTCTCCCGGCCGTCATCGGCCGCCTGCGGTCTGGATGGTGAGGCGTGATGTGTTCATGTCCCCGTGGGAGACCGTGTTCTGTCGTGTTTGCCCGCATACAACCCCCTTGAACCCTCTTGATCGATCCAGCACTGGCGCTGTCAGCGGCACACTCTGGCCCGCAAGGCAGCCCTGTCTTGAATGCCGTGCCTCAGCTTACAAAAAAAGCGTGTGGGTAAGGCACGCTGGGACGTGTGGGGGTGCGGATCAGCAACTGCAGGCGGCCAAGACAAAGAGACCGAACGACAAACGGCGGCGCTCAGGGCCAGATCAACCCTGAGCGCCGCCGTTCCTGCCTCCTTTACTTCAGGGCATCCCTGGCCTTGCTGTTGCCCAGATCGGCGGCCACCTTGAGTGAGATCCGGGCCTGATCGTCCTGGCGCTGCGAGCGCTGGGCCAATCCCAGCATGTACCACGCGTCGGCGGCCTTGGGGTCTTCCGTGACCAGACCGCGCAGCACGGCCTCCGCCTCCGCGTAGCGCGCGCTCGCCAGCAGGGCGGAGGCCAGATTCAGCCGCGCCGTGGGGGTGGGGCTCAGCCGCACGCTGTCGGCCAGGGCGCTCGCGGCCGCCGGGTAGTCCTGCCGGGCGTAGTGGCTCAGGCCCAGCCACAGCGCAGTGTCGGCGTCGGGGCGGCGTCTGTGGCTTTCCTTGAGCGCCACCACCGCGTCCAGCAGCCGGTTCTGGCGGTAGGCGGCAAGGCCGCGCACGTACAGCGCCCGCGCCGACGTGGCCGTATCGGGCTTGAGTTTCAATGCCAGCGTGGTGTCGGCGGCGGCCTCGTCGAAGCGGCCCAGGGTCAGGCGGACGCCGGCCAGCGCCGTGCGGTAGGCGGCGTTGTCCGGGGCCAGCCGCACCGCGCTCAGGTACGCGGTCAACGCGCCCGACCGGTCATTGCGCAGCGCGCGCAATTCGCCTTCACGCGCGAACGCGGCGGCGTTGTACTTGTCGGCCTTGGCGGCGGCGCTCGCGGCCAGGACCGCCCCACGGGTGTCCTTGCCAGCCGCCAGGATGTCGGCCTTGCGCAGCAGCAACGCCGAGCGCTCGCTGGCCTTCCTGACCCGCTTAACCGCGGCGTCCAGCTCGCGCACGGCCCGGTCCGGCAATCCCTGGGCCACGTAGATGTCGGCCAGCAGCAGCGCCGCGTCCATGCGGGTGCCGTCGGCCTGCAGCACCGCGTACAGGCCGGGCAGCGCCTCGGCCCCCTGGCCCGCCAGGGTCCGGGCCTGCGCCAGCCGGTAGCCGGCGTCCAGGTCCTCGGGGGCCAGCGCGGTGATCTGGGCCAGGGTGGCGCTCAGGGCGGCGAAGTCGGCCAGCCGGGTCTGTTCGGCGGCCAGGGCCTCGAGAATCTGGCGCTGGGTGGCGGCGGGGGCCTTGCCCTCCATCAGCGTGACGGCCTGAGCGTACAGTTGCAGCGCCCCCGCGTGATCCCCGGCCCGGCCCGCAATCACGCCCAGGTTGTACGGTCCCTCGTAGCGGTCGGGGGCCAACGTCACGAACTGTCTTAGCTCAAAGGCCGCGCCCTTGTCGTTGCCCAGCGCCAGCAGTGCCAGCGCCAGCCCGAAATGCGGTTCCGGATGGCCGTAGTTCTGCGCCACCAGTGCCTCAAAGCCGCTGCGGGCCTGGGCGTACTGCTTGGCCGCATAGGCCGCCTGCGCCTTTTCCAGCCCGGCCTGTTGGGCCGGGGTCAGTGGGGGAATGGGCGGGGTGGTCGGGCCTGGCGCGGCCGTCCCCTGGGCCGCACCTGGGGCGTTTTGGTCTTGAGTCGCCGTGTTCTGTGCGGCTGTGGGCAGTGTGGGAAGTTTGGGAACAGTGGTCGCCGAGTTCAAGGTGTTCTGGATGCCGACGGACGTGACGGTTTCCACCATGGTCTGGGCCGAACTGACGCCGGCCAGGCCCAGCAACAGGCCGGGCAGCAGTCCGGTCAGTGCGGCGCGTCTGGAACGGCTGGAGCGCGTTGTTTGCTTCACCTGAGAGCCTCCTGAGGTCGTTAAAACGCCCTCAACGTAGCACCCGGCTTTTTCCATAACTCTTACGGCAAGGCGGGGTGAGGTGACCTCCAGCTGGTGCCGCTCTGTCCCAGTAGGTTGGTTTACAGGGCCGCGCCGGTCCCGCTCACCGCGCCGGGCCGCTTGAGGGCCAGCTGCCCGCAGGCCGCCCCCGCATCCTTGCCGCGCGACCGGCGCACGCTGACGTCCACGCCGCGCGATTCCAGCGTGTCGTAGAACGCCTGGATGTCCGCCTCGGAGGTGCTCTGAAAGCCCGAACCCTCCCAGGGATTCATGGGAATCAGGTTGACGTGGCTGACCAGCCCGCGCAGCAACTCGGCCAGCAGCTCGGCCTGCCACACCGCGTCGTTGACCCCGCGCAGCATGGTGTACTCGAAGGTAATGCGCCGCCCAGTCACGCCCTGGTACTCGCGCGCCGCCGCCATGATCTCGGCAATCGAGTTGGCCGCCCCGGTGGGAATGATGCGCTGACGGGTTTCCTCGTCGGGCGCGTGCAGGCTGATCGCCAGCTTGAGGCCCAGATCGTCCTCGGCGGCCAGCCGGGTGATGCCCTTGGCGATCCCCACCGTGGACAGCGTGATGCGGCGTTTGCTCATGCCCAGCGCCTGCGGGTGCAGCAGGATGCGCGCCGCCGCCATCGTATGGTCATAGTTCAGCATCGCCTCGCCCATGCCCATGAACACCAGATTCCGCAGCTCGCGTGGGGCCAGGCCCTCGCCCCCAGCCACCGCCAGCACCTGCCCCACGATCTCGCCGGGGGTCAGGTTGCGCCCGAAACCCATCGCCCCCGTCGCGCAGAAGGAACATTTGGCCGGGCAGCCCACCATCGTGGAGACACACACGGTCTTGCGGTCGAGGTACGGCATGTAGACCGCTTCCATCTGCCGCCCGTCTTGCAGGGTGAACAGGTACTTGACGCTGCCGTCCGTGCTGCGAACCGTCTCGATCTCGCGGAAGGGGTTGAGGTGGTATTTGTCCGCCAGTTCGCCGCGTAGTTCGGCGGGCAGGTTGGTCATATTCTCGAAGGCGCCCACCCCCTGCACGTAGACCCATTCCAGCAGTTGGGTGCGCCGGAACCCCTCCAGGGGGTAGGCGTCGGGGTGAAGGTCGAGGAGAAGCTGCATCCTCGTAGTCTAGTGCGTCGGCCTGCCGGGCAACGTGACGCTCGCCTGTTCAGTTCAGAGGAACGGCCCCCCCACCCACCCAGACCTCGGTGCCGCCTTCTGCCGGGCCAAACTGCACGCTCAACCGCGCGGGGTGCCCCGGCATCCGCTGGGCCGCGCGCAGCAGGTTGGTGTCGGCGGGCAGGCGATTCGACGCGCCCAGCACGCCCACCGCACAGGCCAGCATGTTGCTGCTGGCGGCGTCCTCCAAAAAGCCCCTGAGCGGCCCGAAGGCCCGGAAACTCAGATCGGCGCGGCCCGGCCCGCCCATCGTGAAGAGGATCAAGCCTGTGGTTCCCGTGGTCTGGCCCAGGAGAGAGATCACTTCGGCGTCCGGCGTGAAGGCGTCCAGCGCCGCCAGATCGGCCACCTCCACCACCAGATTGGGCCGTCCCAGACTGGAACTCCAGCACGGCTCAGCACTCAGGCCGATGGGGGAGAGGTTGGCCTCCACCTCCCTGACCTGCGGCACGCCCTGGCGCAGCAGCCATTCACCGCCGCACAGTTGGGCGGGCCACGTTTCGCCGCCCATCCCAACCTCGGCCACGTCCAGCAAATCGGGGCGCAGATGCGTGAGGGCCGCCAGCGCCGCACTGTCTGAACTGCCCTTCTCCTTGACCGGCGTGAAGACCCGCAAAGACACTTCGGAGACGCTGGCCGAGTGCACGAACACGCTCAGGGGTGCCCCTGCCCCCGCCGCCCTGGCCTGCAAATCACCGTCCGCATTGGGAAAGACGGCGACGAGTTTGCCACCCTCGCCCTTTTCGGAAAGTACGCGGTAGAGAGAAACAGTCACGCCTCCATTCTGTCAGGCACTGACCCACTCGCGCAGCAACGCCTCCAGGTGGGCGTCGTCCAGATCGTCGGTCTCGGCCAGTGCCTTGATGTGATCGGTCACGCGGCGCAGGGCGTCCTCACCGTAGTGCAGGCCCAGTTCGCGCGCCTTGTAGGCGATCGCGTGCTTGCCGGTCACCTTGCTGGCGGCCTGAATGCGGCGGCCCACGCCAAAGGCTCCGGGGGGGATGGCCTCGTAGGCGCCGGGGTTCAGGTAGATGGCCTTGAGGTGCATCCCGGCCTTGTGGTTGTAGGCGAATTCGCCGGTCAGGTAGTTGTTCCACGGAATCGGCAGGCCCACCATGCGGGCGATCATGTTGTCCAGCTCGGGCAGCAGTTCCAAGTTGTACTTGTCCACCAGCCCCTGCGGATCGAAGGTGAACATGCGGGCCAGAAAGCCCCCCAGCGGCGTGATGCCATTGCGCTCGCCGATCCCCAGAATGGTGGTGTCGATGTGGGTGGCCCCCGCCTCGACGGCCTCGTAGGCGTTGCTCACCGCGCAGCCGGTGTCGTTGTGGCCGTGGAACTCGATGCCGCACCCCTCGTGGATCACGTTCCGCACTTCCCGCACCAGCGCGTAGACCTGCCGGGGCGTCGCCACGCCCACCGTGTCCGCCAGCCCGACGCGGTGGACGCCCAGATCGGACACGGCCTTGTACACGGCCATCAGGTCGGCCTCCTCGCTGCGGAAGGTGTCCTCGGCGGAGAAACGCAGTTCCAGCTGCGGGTGGTGGGTCTTGATCCAGCCGATCACCGTCTGCGCCGACTCGATGATCTGGCCGATGTTCTTGCCGTGCGAGAACTCGCGCAAGAAGCTGGAGGTGCCGAACAGCAGATCCAGGCCGTCCACCCCGGTGTCCACCGCCCGCTGCACGTCTTCCATGTGGCAGCGCACATGGGTCAGCAGTTTGGCGTTCAGGTTCAGATCGGCCAGCTTGCGGATGTCGCACGCCGTCTGGGCACTGACCATGGGGGTGGTCAGCTCGATGTATTCGGCCCCGAACGCATCCAGCGCGCGGGCCACCTCGACCTTGTCGTCACTTTTGAAGTTGCCACGCGCGAACTGCTCGCCCTCCCGCAGGGTGGAATCGATGATGGCCCAGGAACGGGCGGGAATCGGAGGAACAGTGGACTGGGCGGGCGGGGGCAGTTGCTGGGTCATGGGATGGCCTCTTGCCGCCCAGTCTGCCGAACCACTTATTAAATGTCAATAAAAGATGTCTATAAGTTGCCGTGTGAAAAGAAGAGAAGAGGAGTGGTGCTGAATCGCTCACGCGCATCAGAAATCTGTCGACGCGCTGCCCCTGGGCTGTCCGCTCCCCATCCGTTCAGGCCGGATGCAGCCCCGCAAACTCCAGCCCCGTCGTCTCGGCCCAGCCCTGCGCGATGTTCAGGGATTGAACGGCGTGGCCCGCCGTGCCCTTGACGAGGTTGTCGATGGCGCTCATTAAAACCACGCGCCCGGTGTCCTGATCCATCTCGAAGCCGATGTCGCAGTAGTTGGTGCCGTCCAGCAGCATGGGGTCGGGATAGCGGTGGACGCCTTTGGCCACCTTGACGATGCGGATGAACGGCTCGGCGCCGTACACCTCGCGGTACGCGCTCCAGACGTCGCGGTCACTGTAGCCGTCGGGAATCCAGGCCTGCGCGGTGGTCAGGATGCCCCGCACGCGCGGCGTGCTGATGGCGGTCAGGTGCAGCGGAAAATGCCCCGGCAATTCCTGCTGCGCCTCGGAGGTGTGGCGGTGGCCGACGGGCTTGTACACCCGCAGGCTGCCCGCCCGCTCCGGGTGGTGCGAGGATTCCGAAGGGCTGGCCCCCGCCGCGCTGCTGCCCACCAGCCCGGTGGCGATGATGTCCTTGGGCAGCAGGACGCCCAGCTTCAGCAGCGGGTACAGCGCCAGGATCACCGAGGTGGCAAAGCAGCCCGCGCAGGCGATCCGGGTGGCGCCGACAAGTTCCTCGCGGTGCAGTTCAGGGTTGCCGTAGACCCAGTCGCCCAGCTTTTCGGGCGTGGGGTGTGCCTCGCCGTAGACCTTCTCGTACACTTCTGGGTCTTTGAGGCGGAAGTCGGCGGACAGGTCGATCAGGATGCGGCCCTTGCCCTCGAACTCGGCCAGCCGCTTGGCCGCCGAGTTGTGCGGCAGGGCCAGCACGATCACGTCGGCTTCCTCCAGCTCGGCCAGCTTGCGGAATTTCAAAGTGGTGCGCCCGCGCAGGTTGGGATGCACCATGCTGACTGGCGTTCCGGCGCTGCGTTCGCTGGTCACCTGCGTGACCTTCAGGTGCGGATGCCCCAGCGCCAGCCGCAGGAATTCCCCGCCCGCGTACCCGCTGCCCCCCACGATGGCGACTGTCAGTTGTTCCGAAGATGGACGGCTCATACGCGTCCCACTCTGCCCGAAATGAGAGGGGGCAGGTGGGAAGTGGCTAGGGGAGGGCCATGAGGCAGTGGTGCGAGGAAAGGCAAAACGCCCTGCTCCAGTTGGAGGGGACGCTCGGGGTTCTCGCTGCTGGATTGAGGTTGCCTGGTTTCACTGGCATGCCAGTGAACAGAAAAAGCATTGCCGGTGAGCAACGGCACCCGCGAATCATCCCTTATGGCTGCTGCCTTCCGGCCCTGACCAGGTTCGAGCGTTCGCGCTGCGCTGCGCCAGCAATGCGCCGTAGAAGATAGCACAGCCATTCGGGAAGGCAAAATGCGCGGCCCCCTGTGTCGGCCCGCCGCGTTCAGGCCGCCTGCCCGGAGCGTGGGGTGGGCGAGGCGTGGTCTAAACTTCGGACTGTTGAGTTGCTCAGTCGAGTGCCGGAGAACGAAGGGACGAGTACAGACTAATGAGTACAGACCAAAAGGAGGCTGAAGCGACGTGACCTCGGTGACCGAAGTGATGGTGCGGCTGTGTCTGGCCGTCGTGCTGGGTACCCTGCTGGGGCTGGACCGCTTGCGGGTGGAACCGGCGGCGGGGCCGCGCACGCACGCGCTGGTGGCGCTGGGATCGGCGCTGCTGCTGATTGTGTCGAGCGAGGGGTTCATGCGCGTCATCGGGCTGCCGCACGTGGTGCTGGACCCGTCGCGGGTGGCGGCGCAGGTGGTCAGCGGCATCGGGTTCCTGGGGGCCGGCGTGATTCTGCTGCGGCGCGAAACCGAGACCATTCGCAACCTGACCACCGCCGCGAGCATCTGGGTGGTGGCCGCCATCGGGCTGGCGGTGGGGGCCGGCCTGTACGTGGGGGCGGTGGCGTCCACGGTCCTGGCCCTGCTGATCCTGCGGGGGGTCAAGCGGCTGGAGCAGACGCAGAAGAGCCTGATGCGCCGCTACACCCTGACGCTGCGGTTCGACTCGGGTGCGGACGGGGCCGCCGAGATCGAGCGCCGGGCGGTGCAGGCCGGCGCCCGCTGCCGCTACCGCCGGCTGCAGCTGAACAACAAGCAGGGGTACGACGAGTACGAACTGGAGGTCAGCCGCATCAGCGCCCCGGACCTGATGGCCCTGACGCGCGAGTGCCGCAACGTTCCCGGCCTGCTGGACCTGTTGATGCGGTGACGCTGGAGAAGGTGCAGTGCAGGCGCGCTCACGAACCGCACGGCAGGGGCGCTGTAGGCGGCTCAGCGGAAACGACCTTGCCCAGGGTAGGGCCGCACCTGCGACAGGTCATGGTCTCGCCAAGCTGTGGGGCCGTTTTCGCGTCGGAAACGCCGTTCCTGTTTCCGGCATAAACCGTGTAGAGCAGTGGGTCATCTGATCTGAAGGCCAGGATTGTCTTGACATTTGCCTGATCTTGTTTGACAGGTGAGAGGAGGATTGATAGGGTGACCAGATCTGATTTAAGTCATTTCTGGCCTGGCAAAATTCGGTCCATTGTATAGACGGAGCCGGATTTTACCGAACTGCACCATTGTTATGGAAGGCCGATGTCACGGAGGAAAGAATGAAGAGACTCACCCTGAACGTGTTGACCCTGGGCCTGCTCGCCGCCGGTGTGGCCGGAGCGCAGACCACCATCAAGATCGCCAGCCTCTCGCCGCTGTCGGGCAGCCAGAGCTTTACCGGCACGCTGGTCCGGAACGGGGCGCAGCAGGCCGTAGACGAATACAAGGCCGAATTCAAGAAGCTGGGGTTTGACCTGCAGTTTGTCGGCTACGACGATCAGGCCGACCCGGCCACTGGCACGGCGGCGGCGCGCAAGATCGCATCCGACCGCAGCATTCTGGGCGTGGTGGGCACCATGAACAGCGGCGTGGCGATTCCGGCCAGCGAGGCCCTCAAGGCCAGCCACGTCACCATGGTCAGCCCGGCCACCACCGCCAATCAGGTCACCGACCGCGGCCTGGCCAACATGAACCGCATCGTGGCGCGCGACGACGCCCAGGGGCCGGCGGGCGCTGAATTCATGCTGAACAAGCTGAAGGCCAAGAAGGTCTACATCCTCAACGACAAGACCGCCTACGGTGAGGGGCTGGCCTCCGAGGTCGAGAAGACCCTCAAGGCGGGCGGCGCCACGGTAGTCACCAACGAGGGCACTGAGGAAAAGAGCGACTTTTCCAGCGTGATCGCCAAGATCAAGCTGCAGAAGCCCGACGCGGTGTACTTCGGCGGCATCTACACGCAGATCGGCATTTTCATCCGTCAGCTGCGTGACGCCGGGATCGATATCCCGGTGGTGGGGGGCGACGGGTTGGACAGCACCGAACTGGCGGTCATCGCCGCCAAGGGCGCGAACAACATCTATTACACGACCATTGCGGCGCCCATTGAGGCCCTGCCTGCGGCCAAGACCTTTGTCGCGGACTACCGCAAGAAGTTCAAGACCGCGCCTGCCGGCTACTCGGCCTTCGCCTACGACGCGGCCAAGGTGATCGCGCAGGGCATCCTGAACGCGGCCAAGGCCAATGGCGGCAAGCTGCCCAGCCGCGCCCAGGTCGAGAGCGCCATTCGCAGCGGGAAGTTCACCGGGTTGCTGTCCGGCGAGGTGACCTTCAACAGCGTCGGCGACCGCAATTCGGTGACGCTGTACATCATGAAGGTGGAGGGAGGCAAGCAGATTCTCGACACGCAGTCGACGGTCAAGCCGCCCCGGAAATAACCGGCAGAAGGCGGGCGGAACGTGGGGAATCAGTCCCTGCGTTCCGCCCTTTTCGATGCCCGCGTTACACGCTCAGTTTCATGGCGCAGCGGTACAGATCGCGGTTGACGTCCTTGCGCTTTTCCCAGGTCTCGTGCAGCGGCGTGTGGATGATGTCGCCGCCGCGCCGCCCCACCATCACGCCGCTGACGCCGTCCATTAACGCGTAGACGGCGGCCTCGCCCAGACGGCTGGCCAGGATGCGGTCGCTGGACACCGGGGTGCCGCCGCGCTGGATGTGACCCAGGATGCTGACGCGGGTTTCCAGGCCCGTGCCGGCCTGAATGGCGTCCCCCACGCCCTGCGCGCCGCCCGGCACGCCCTCGGCCACGATCACGATGCTGCCCATCTTGCCCTTCTTGACGCTGTCCTTGACGATCTGGATCACGTCTTCGATGGGCTTGTCGTCTTCGGGAATAAAGACTTCCTCGGCGCCGCCCGCCACCGCCACGTCCAGCGCGATGTGCCCGGCGTGGCGGCCCATCACCTCGATCACGAAGATGCGCTCGTGGCTGGCCCCGGTGTCGCGCAGCTTATCCACGGCGTCCAACGCGGTCTCCACCGCCGTGAAATAGCCGATGGTGTGGTCCGTGCCGTACAGGTCGTTGTCGATGGTGCCGGGCACGCCGATCACCGGAATGCCGTGCTCCTGCTCCAGCAACTTCGCGCCGTGAAAGCTGCCGTCGCCGCCAATCACGATCAGGCCGCCCACACCGTTGTCTCGCAGATGCTGCGCGCCGCTGGCCCGGCCTTCGGGAGTGCGCCAGGTGGCGCTGCGGGCGGTGAGCAGGATGGTGCCGCCGCGCTGGATGGTGTTGGCCATGTCGCGCGGGCCGATCAGCCTCAGCTCGCCCCGGTGCAGGCCCGAAAAGCCCCGGCGCACGCCCATGACCTCCAGGCCCTCGAAGGCGGCGGTGCGGACCACCGCGCGGATCGCCGCGTTCATGCCCGGCGCGTCGCCGCCGCTGGTCAGAACGGCCACGCGCTGGATGCCTGCGGGGTTAGGGTGCCGGGTGGGGGTGGGTTCAGTCATGGTCAGTCTCGCTTTGTGGGAAGTGGAAAAAGTGTGGGGAAAAGGAGGCGGGCAGGGGCGTCCGGTGCAGGCCGGCTCAGGCCCCGCCTGTGACCCGCAGGGCCAGCGCATAAGCGTCATTCTTACGCAAACCCTGGGCCATCAGCAGATCACGTATATCCCTGGATGTTTTTCCCTGTCCGGCCCATTCCTGGGCCAGCGCCTCGTGATCCGGGGCGGGGGCGTCGGGATCGGCCTCTCCGGTCGGGCGGCCACCCACCACCACCACAATCTCGCCCCGGACCCCGGCAGCAAAGCGCACGGCCAGTTCGCCCAGCGTGCCGCGCGCGGTTTCCTCAAATTTCTTGGACAGTTCGCGGGTCACGCTGGCGGGGCGCGTCTCACCGCAGGCCCCCGCCAGATCGCCCAGCGTGGCTCCCAGCCGGTGTGGGCTCTCGTACAGGACGGTGGTTTCGGGCCGGGCGGCCAGGGCCACGAGGCGGGTCTTGCGCTCGCGGCCACTGCGCGGCAGGAAGCCCTCGAAGGTAAAGCGCGCGGTGTCCAGTCCCGACAGCACCAGCGCGGGCACGAAGGCGGTGGCTCCGGGCAGCACCTCCACCGGAACATCCGCCGCGAGGGCTGCCGCCACCAGTTCCGCGCCGGGATCGCTGACGCCGGGGGTGCCTGCGTCCGAGACGTAGGCCAGCCGGGGGTACTTGTCCAGCACGGCGGGGGCGCGGCGCATGGTATGGGCGTCCAGGCGCACCAGCGGCTTCTGAATCCCCAGGTGCGACAGCAGCGCCCCGCTGCGACGGGTGTCCTCGCAGGCCACCGCGTCCGCCCCCTTCAGGACCTCCACGGCGCGCAGGGTGATGTCGCCCAGGTTGCCGACGGGCGTGGGGACCAGCCACACACGCGGGCCGCCCTCCTGCCCGGAGACAGGGGAGGGGCGGCCAGGCGGAGTGGGGCGCGGCGGCCCGGCGTCCGGCAACTCAGTCATCGGCTCCAGACGGCGGGCCGCCCAGCGTCAGGCGGGCGCCCACCAGCCCCGCGCCGTCCGTGCCGGTGGCGGCCAGTCCGACGTTGGGTTTGAGCCTGACCTTGACCTTGCGCGGCCGTTTGAGCACGTTGGTGATGCGGGCGCGCAGCAGTTCGCCCTCGCCCACGGTGACGGTGACCACCGTGCCCTCAGGCAGGCGGGTGCCCAGCACCACCACCACCCCGTTTTCCACGACGCCCTTGTAGGCTCTCATGCTTCCCTCCCCTGGGCGCGGCGTTGCCGCCGGTTGGCCCTGGACAATGCTTCCTGAAGTGCCACAATTTCCGATTCGCGCGCCCCGCCCAGCCGGGCGTAGCGGTCAATGACTTCAGCGGCCTCGCGCCGGCGGTCTAGCCGCAGCAGCAGGGCGCCCAGATGCTCACCGCCCACGAAGTACGCGCGGGGGTTTTCCGGGTCCGCCAGAATCTGCGCGCGGGCCTTTTCCATTCTGGACAGCGCCTGCTGATGACGCCCCACCTGCCAGCGCACCAGATACAGCGCCAGCCCGAAGGTCAGCAGGGCGCCCAGCACCGAGATCGAGATGGTTTCCGAGACCCCGAAGCCCGCGCCCAGCCGCAACGTCAGCGGAAAGCAGAAGGCCAGCACCACCATGACCGCCAGCGTGGCTGCGTAGTTCACGCACCGCCCCACTGGACAGCGTCACAGAGGGTGCCGCTCTGGGGAGGGGCGGACAGAACCATGCCACACAGTCTAGCGGTCAGCGGCGGCCACACGCCGTCAGTCGGCTCACGCTGCCCTGCGCTGAACCAGAAGGTTTAGGCTGGAACCCTGTGAGGCTGCACCTGATCACCGTTGGAGAACCCCGGCTGGCCTACGCCCGCGCGGGCTGGGACGAGTACGCCACGCGGCTGCGGCGCTACCACAAGCTGCAGGTCAGCCGCGTCTCGGGCAAGACGCAGGCCGCCGAGAGCGAGGCGGTGCGCCGGGCCGCCGGCAAGGCCCCGTTGATCCTGCTGGACCCGCGTGGGCGGCAGTTCACCTCGGAGGGCCTGAGCGCGTACCTGGACGCCCGCGCGCTGGGCGGCACCGGGGAACTGGCGTTCGCGGTGGGCGGCCCCGAGGGCCACACCGACGAGCTGCGGGCCGGGGCCGACGCGCTGTGGAGCCTGGGCGAGCTGACCCTGCCGCACGATCTGGCCATGGTGGTGCTGGCCGAGGCGCTGTACCGCGCGGCCACCATCAGCGCGGGCGAGCCGTACCACCGGGGCTAGGCGCCTGTCCGCCCGTTTGACAGCCGGAGGTCCCGCTGTCCTACACTCTGCGCCGTGACCCCTGACGCGCCTGCCCCCGAAGCCGAGTGGTTCCAGACGCCCACACTGACGGGCCGACAGGTCTTTCTGGAAGGACTGACCGAATCGCACGCCCCCGACCTGTGCGCTGGGGCAGACGATGAAATGGTGCGGCTGCTGTCGCGGGGCGGACCGTCCGAGGCCACGCCTGCCGCCTGGGCCGAATACATCGGGCGGCTGAACGCCCTGCCGCAGCGCATCAATTTCGCTGTTCGGCGGGTGGAAAGCGGCGTGACCGTGGGCCGCATCAGCTACTCCGAGATCCGCTGGGCAGACCGCTGGGTGGAGGTCGGGACCATGCTGCTGCCTGCCGCGCAGGGCGGCGCCGTCAACCCGGAGGCCAAGCTGCTGCTGATGGCCCGCGCCTTCGAGGTCCTGGGCGCGGGCCGCGTGCAGTTCAAGGTGGACGCCCGCAACGCCCGCAGCCTGCGCGCCATGCACAAGCTGGGCGCGGTGCAGGAGGGCACGCTGCGGCAGTATCAGGTGGTGTCCGGCGGCTATGCCCGCGACAGCGTGGTCTTTAGCGTGCTGCGCGGCGAGTGGCCTGCGGTCAGGGCCGGGCTGGAGGCCCGCGTCGCCGCGCTGGGCTGACCGCGTCCGCCGCCGCGCGTCCTCATCTGCCTGAGCACACCCTTAACGATTGCCAGAGACCGGACTGTTAGCCTCGTGGGCATTATGTCCCTGCCGCGCCCTGCCCTCGTGACCCTCCTTGCCCTGAGCCTGCTGGGTTCACACGCCTCCGCCCTGATCGTGCCGATGAACGGCTGGGTGCCGGTGGGGGGGGACGCCCGCGTCTGGACCGACACCAGCGGGGCCTGCCTGCTGCGCGAGGAGCGCACCGGTCAGGCGTTCCCGGTCCTGGCCTCGCAGCCCGAGGCGCTGGCCTTCGCGACCAAGCTCCGCAAGCAGCTGAGCAAGACGATGGGCACCGTGGTGATCCAGCCGGTGGACCGCGCCGGGTTCTGGGCGGTGCTGGCCGCCTACGACTACAAGCAGGGCGGCGAGACGTACAAGGTCTCCCAGCTGTACCTGAACGACGCGGGTCTGCTGAGGACCGTGACCGGCAGCAGCGCCGAGGGCGAGAAGGGCGCGTGCGTGAACGCCATGCGGGAATTCATCCGTTACTTGGCGGATTGAGCCGGGGGCTGACCAGACACCGGGGCTCTCCACGGTCAGGGCCGATCCGGGGCCGGGCTGCCCGGCGTCCGCGTGCTACCCTCGCCAATTGATGTGTGATCTCCGTCTGTTTCTCCCACCTGCCTCCGCCGTTGCCTGGAGGACCGCACCGTGATGGTGGTGGCCGCCCTGCTGTCGCTGCTGCTGGTGGGGCTATTCATCCGGGTCAGCAAGGCGCGGGGCTGGGGCCAGCCAGTCCGCAAGGAGGGGCCGCAGACGCACCTGATCAAGGAGGGCACGCCCACGGCGGGTGGCGTGGCGTTCGTGCTGGCCCTGGCGCTGGTGTTCTTCCCGCTGTACTTCACCGGCCACGCGGGCGGCCCGCGCGAACTGCTGATCATGCTGACCGCGCTGGGCATGGGATTGATCGGCGGGGCGGACGATTTTCTGAAGGTGCGTTCGCGGATGAAGGGGGGCGGCAAGAAGGAGCTGATCGCCCGCGAGAAGATGCCGCTGCAACTGCTGGTGGGGCTGCTGTTCGGGTGGTTCGCCGCGCCGCTGGCCGCCCATGAACTGGTGCCAGGTTTTGGGCAGATCGGGGACACCATCCTGCTGACCCTGGTGATGATCGGCAGCGTGAACGCCTTCAACTTCACCGATGGCCTGGACGGGCTGCTGGGCGGCGTGGCGATCATCGTGCTGCTGCCGCTGCTGGCGCTGTCGCCGGTTTCGGCGCTGCTGGTGGCCGTCCTGCTGGGCTTCCTGTGGTTTAACGCGCACCCGGCCCGCGTGTTCATGGGCGACATGGGCAGCCACGCCATCGGGGCCATCGCGGCGGGGGCATACGTGCTGTACGCCGACGTGTGGCTGCTGCCGCTGGCCGCCGTCATTCCGGTGGTGGCCGTGCTGAGCGTGGTGATTCAGGTGGTGTCGTTCCGCACCCGCAAGAAGCGCGTCTTTAAAATGAGTCCCATCCAGCACCACTTCGAGCTGAGCGGCTGGCCCGAGACGCACGTCACCCTGCGCTTCTGGGTGGTCACGGCGGTGGCGACGGCGGCGGTGTGGTGGATTCTGGGGGGCCGGCCGTAGTGACCGCTTCTCGGCCCGCCCGCCACGCAGTGCATGATTGACCGCCTCGCGCCCCTGCTGGCCCGCCGCGCCCATCTGCCCGCGCAGGGCACCACCTTCTACCGGGGCGTCCACACCACCGAGACGGCTGGGCAGTTCGCGCTGGATCTCGCCGGGGATGCCGGGGTCCTCAGCCTGTACGCGGACTTCTCACCGCAGGAGGAGGCCGAACTGGCCGGGGCCTGCGCGGCGGCGGCGGGGCTGGCCGGCGTGTACCTCAAGCGCCGCCCCCCCGAGGCACGTCACGCGGCGAACGTGGCCCGCGAATGGCTCTCGCCGCCGGGGCCAGTCTGGGGTGAGGCGCGGGCAGAAGTCACCGCGCTGGAAAACGGCGTGCCCTACGTCATCCGCCCCGGCTCGGATCTGAGCATCGGCCTGTTCGCCGACGCCCGCCCGGCGCGGGGGTGGGTCCGGCAGCACGCCCCGGCGCGGGTGCTGAACGCCTTCGCCTACACCTGCGGCTTCGGCCTGAACGCGGCGCTGGGCGGCTCGGCCACGGTCAAGAACGTGGACCTGTCGCGCAAGGTGCTGGCCTGGGGGCAGGAGAACTACGCGCTGAGCGGCCTGAATGCCCCGGATGACGATTTTCTGTACGGCGACGTCTTCGACTGGTTCCGGCGGCTGGCGCGGCGCGGCGACGCCTTTGACTTGGTGGTTCTGGATCCGCCCAGCTTCGCGCGGGGCAAGACCGGCCTCTGGCGTGCGGAGCGGGATTACGGGCGGCTGGCGGCGCTGGCGGCGGCCGTGACCGCGCCGGGCGGGGGGCTGCTCACCCTGCTCAACCACGCGGGGGTGCCGGCGGCCAGCTTCGAGCGCATGGTCCGGCTGGGCCTGGAGGACGCTGGACGACGGGAGCATGCTGCCCAGCGTCTGGGCGCAGGCGAGGATTTTCCGGAGGCCACGCACCTGAAAGCCGTGGCCTGGACGCTGGATTAGAGCAGTTGTCCGAATTGCAGCATCAGAAAAGAAGACTTCTGATGCCTCCATTCTCTCCTTCGGAGCTGAATCATACGGATTCCGCTTAATTCCTTAACCCATCAGGAAAGCGCCGCTGGGTTAATCCATACGCGAAACCCGTATTCTTTCCTACTCGCGTCCGCTCGGATTTTATCGTTTTTGCAAACGATTCAATCGGAATCCGTATCATACGGATTCCGTTTGTTTCGTGTAGAAATCGGGACACCTCCGATTTCTACACTCCACGTCCGGAACCCGTTTTTCTCCTGCTCGCTTCGCTCGGATTTCCAGGTGTTTTCAACACCTTTCAATCGGAGTCCGTATCAGTCCCAACTGCTCGTTGAAATTCACTCCCTCTCTGCGAGCTGTGCCAGTCCGTTCGGTCAAAAGGAAACAGCTCTTATGACAAATGCTCTAATTCCCCTCGGGCAGTCCGAACGGGGCGAGTTCGCCGCCCGCAAAACTACAGGTCAGGTCTCCCAGACTGATGTCGGCGCTCATCGCCCCGTAGACGACGAACCGGATCACCTCACCCGCCTCCACCCGGCGCAGCACGTCCGGCGTGACCCAGCCGCTGACCGTGATCTCGCCGTAGGTCATGCTGAAGAACTCGGTGGCTTCGGGCGGACTGGACATGGTTCAAGCATAGGGCAGGCGGGGCAGGCGTGGGCCACATCCTGGGCTGCGCCCTCCAGTCCCCCATCATCCACGCCCACTTGTGCGCCGCCTCACTTCGTTTTGTAAAGCGGCGGGTATGCTGAGGGCATGACGCAATCTGCCCCCTCTGAATCCCAGGCCGAGAAACAGGTGCTCGTTCCCCTGACCACCCCCCAGGAAGTCGACCAGTTCCTGACGGATTACCCGCTGGCCGCCGTGTTCAAGGCCGGCACCTGCCACAAGACCATGCAGGGCTTCGGCGTGCTGGAAACCTTCCTGCAAGACCACGAGCTGCCGGTGGGCTTTATCCGTGTGGTGGACTGGCGGCCCGCCAGCAACCGCGTCGCGGAGATGACGGGCATCGTTCACCACAGCCCCCAGCTGATGATCTTCAAGGACGGTCAGGTGCAGTTCGAGGTCAACAACTGGGACATCACCCCCGAGGCCCTGGAGCCGGTGTTCGCGCAGATTCCGGCCCGCAGCGCCTCCGGCAAGGTGCAGACCGACGACAACATCGAGCCGTACCGCCGCCTGATGCACGATTTCGTGGACGGCAAGATCAGCGACTGGGCCTTCCAGGATCAGTACGTGACCCTCTTCCGTGACGACGCCAGCCTGCGCAGCCAGCGCGAGTTTGACCTGCTGTCCCGCCTGTTCGGCGATCCAGACGCCTACCACGGCGGCCTGCACCAGCTGGGCCAGCCGCAGGAGCGCGGCGAACTGAAACAGCGGGTGCAGCAGCTGCTGGCCGAACTGGGCTGAGCCATCCCTTGACACACGAGAAGAGCGCCGGACGCGATGCCCGGCGCTCTTCTCAGTCTGGTGGCTCGGGTTACTTGACGCTCAGGCGCACGTCCACGTTGCCGCGCGTGGCGTTGCTGTAGGGGCAGACCTCGTGGGCGGCCCGCATCAGGTTCAGGGCCTGTTCCTCGTCCAGGCCGGGAAAGTGGCCCTGGAGTTCCACGTCCAGCCCAAACGCGCCGCCGTCCCTGGTCAGGCCCACCATCGCCGTGATGGTCTGGTCACCGCTCAGGGTGATCTTGTCGCGGCGGGCCACGTTGCCCAGCGCGCCCTGAAAGCACGCCGCGTAGCCGGCGGCGAACAGCTGTTCGGGGTTGGTGCCGGGGCCGTCGTCGCCGCCCATGCCCTTGGGGACGCTCAGGTTCAGGTCGAGGCGTCCGTCGTCGCTCTTGGTGTGTCCGGCCCGTCCGCCCGTGGCGGTGGCTGTTGCGGTATAGAGGTTGCTCACGGGTTCAGCATGGCACAGAACTCGGCCGTCACAGGGCGTCCGTCTGGACGTGGGCAGGGGGCACAGCAGGGCGGACATCCCGAATCAGAGGATGTCCGCCCGAGAATGGTTGAGCTTCAGTCGTTCGCCGCTGACACCGTGTCCCCCCGCGCAGGCGGCTCGGCGGGCGCAAAGCGGTTGTGCAACAGGCTCAGCAGGTTGACCCCGGTGGCGTTCTCCACCTGCTCCACCAGCCCGATGATGTTGCCCGGCATGGTCTGCATGGCGCTCTTCACGGCGCGGCCGTCCTTCACGGCGCGGCCGTCGCCGCTGTCGATCACGGTCACCTTGTCGATCTGCATGCCCTTCACGCTGCCGCTGATCTGCTCGATGATGGCAGGCAGCATGTTCAGCACGTAGGCGCGCTCGCCCTCCGGCCCGGCGTTGCGGAAAGCCTCCACCATCAATTTCACCGCCTCGGCCTTGGCGCGGCCCTCCTCGATGATCGGGGCGGCGGCGGCCTGGGCTTCGAGCAACTCGGCCTCGCGGCGGGCGCGGGCGGGGGCCACCACGTCGGCCTCCAGGCGCTTGGCGTTCAGGATCACGCGCTCCTGCTCCAGCTGCTGCTCGGCCACCACGCGGGCGCGTTCGGCCCCCACCTTGGCCTCGTTCTCGCGGCTGGCGGCCACCGCTTCCAGCTCGGCGCGGCGCACCCGCAGCTCGTTCTCGCGCTCTAGAATGGCCTGCTGGGCGGCGGTCTGGGCGATCACCGCGCGCTGCTTGGCCTGCGCCTCGGCCTCGGCGGCCTCGGCGTTCTGCTGGGCCTCGATCACGCGGGCCTGCCGCTGGGCCTCGGCCCGCTTTTGGCGCAGCGCGGCTTCCAGCGCGGCCTGCTCCTGCTCGAAGTTCTGGGTGGCGCGGACTTTCGCCAGTTCGGATTCCACCGTCGCCTCGTTCTGGCGCGACAGCTGAATGGCGCTCAGCTCGGTCTTGCGGACTTCCAGCTTGTTCTGCTCTTCCAGAATGGCCTGCTGCGCGATGGCCTGCGTGACCTGGGCGCGCTGCACCGCCTGGGCCTCGGACTGCGTGGCCTCGGCGTTGCGCTCGGCCTCCGCGACGCGGGCCTCTTTGAGCACCTCGGCGGTCTGGCGCCGCCCGATGCTCTCCAGGTACCCGGCGATGTCCGACACGTTCTGGATCTTGAGGGTGTCGAGCTTGATGCCGAGGTTGTTCATGTCATGCTCGGCCTCCTCGATCAGCGATTCGGCGAAGCGCAGGCGATCCTGGTTGATCTCCTCGGGGGTCAAGGTGGCGATCACGCCGCGCAGGTTGCCCTCCAGGGTGTCGCGCACGATGTTGGTCAGCGAGGCGCGCGGCACGTCCAGAAAGCGCTCGATGGCGTTGCCCAGCTGCGGATCGGAGCCGTTGATCTTGACGTTGGCGACCGCGTGAATCTTCAGGGGAATGCCGCCGCGCGAGTACGCGTTTTCCACGCTCAGGTCCAGCGGAATGGTGGTCAGATCCATCCACGAGACCTTTTCTAGTACCGGGATGCGGAAGGCCCGCCCGCCCCGGATCACGCGGTAGCCCACCGTGTCGCCCTCGGCGGTCTGGCGGCTGCGCCCGGAAATGACCAGCACCTTGTTGGGCGGCACCACGATCAGCAGGTTCTGGATCAGCATAATCACCAGCACGATGCCGACGACGATGATGCCCGCGACGATGACGAAAGGAATGAAGTCGTTCATGGGGTGGTCCTCCGTTCAGTGAGTACGCGGTGAGGTCCAGGGCAGTTCCCAGGCCACCACCGCGGCCCCGAGCGCCGAACGGCCCCTACGGTTTACAGGGTCTGTAAGCGGGGAGTAAGAGGGTCTGGGGTGTCATGGGCTTAATTTCCATTTCTGCACGTTTGCTCATCGCCCGCCTCTGCCCCTGCCCCCGGAACCTGCCCATGACTGAATCCTCTGCCCCTACCCTGCCGCCCACCACCCCGCCCCCCCTGCCGCTGGACCGCATGATCTACGCGGACCTCTGCACCGACCACTACCCCTGGACCGAGATCATGGTGGACCTTGAGGCCCGCCAGACTGCGGGCTTCAGCGGCGTGCTGGACGCCGTGCAGGGCGAACGCTGGGCACGCTTCGTGTGGGCGCGCGGGCAGTGTCTGGGCGGCTTTACCGGCGGCGGGCAGGCGGTGGGCTGGGCGCAGACCCACGGCGGGCTGCCGCGTGCCCGCGTGCGGCTGGGCGAGTGCCCGGCGCCGGTCAGCGCGGTGATCTGGACCAGCCGGGCGGCGCGGGCGGGGCAACTGGCCGGGCGCTGGCCGGACACGCAGCTGATTCTCAAGCACGAGCAGTTCTACGGTCTGCTGGTCTCCGAGGAGCGGTGCAGCGTGTGGGAATCCGGGCAGGTGCTGGCCGGACAGGTGCCGGACAGCGGCGCGCTGTGCGTGGCCTACTCGCCCAACACGCCGGAAAACCGCGAGCCGCTGCTGCGGTTCTGGCGCGATCTGCTGGCCGCCGTTCACCACAACGTGTCGCTGGACGAGGTCTGGCAGCAGACCTGCGTGCGCCTGAGTGCCGAGCATCCCTGCCTGGACCCCTTCGTGCACGATGTCACGCTGCGCGGCGGTGTCCTGAACGTCGATCCGGGCGTGGCGGTGGGTGAATTCCGCCCCGCCCTGCAGACGGCGCTGCGGGCCGCCCTGCTGGGCCTGGGTGTCGGGCTGGACAATCTGGCGCTGGGGAACCTGCCCAGCCGTCCGGAATGGGCCGCCGCTGGCCTGGGCGGTCCGGTGACGGGGGCCGCGCCGCTGCGCCGTCCGGTGGGCCGGTGAAGGCGCTGGCGTGGCCGGAGGGCCTGGGCGCCGAGATGGCCCTGCCCTTCGCGCTGTGGCGGACCCTGGACCTGATCGACGGCCAGCGGGACGCCGCCGAGGTGGCGCGGCTGGCCGGGCTGAGCGCCCCCGAACTGCGCCGGCAATTGCGCGAGGCCGAACGCTGGGTAGAGCGTGCCCAGGACCACCAGCGCCCGGTGACCGCCGAAGCCACCCAGACCGTCACCGGCTGTCTGCTGCAGGTGGTCGGCCCGGTGGCCGAGCTGATGATCGACGAAACGCTTGAGGACCTGGGCGGCGGCGCCACCCTGAGCGCGCTGCTGGCCGGTCTGGCTGCCGAGCTGACCCCCGAGCAGATGGCCCGCTTCGCCCAGCACCTGCGCGCACGGGGGCTGGCATGAGTACTGAACTTGGCATGAACACAGCTTCAGGAATGAACACAGGGTTTGACCTGCGCTGGGGGCAGGCGCGGCGACACAGCGGGACCCAGCGCACCGCACGAGGGGAAGGGGGAAGACCATGAAGTACACCGTGACCATCCAGCAGCCCGTTCAGGACGAACGTCGGCGCGGCCTGGAACAGCAACTGACCGAGCGCTTCAACCTCAACGCCGAACAGGCCGCACGGCTGGCGGGGCGGCGGACCGGACGGTTGATGAAGCCCACCAGCCGCAGCCGCGCCGAGTTGCTGCTGGACGTGTTTCAGCTGGGGGGAGCAGCGGTGGCCCTGGAGGAAGTGCCGGAAGAAACCCGCATGATGCAAGAGCCGTTCCAGGGACTGGCCCCGTCGGCCGCCGCGTCGGCCTTCGGGCGCAGTGAGGCGCCGGACGAAGCGTTTCTGGCCCCGTTGCAGCCGGCTCCTGCCTGGCCCGCCCCCATGGAGGAGGCCAGCGCCGAGCCGGTTAGCGTCGCCGTCCCCTCATCCTTCGGGGCGCCGCCCGTGGCCTTCACGTCGGGCGGGGCCGCCCTTTCGGGCGGCGGCTCTGCCGTCGCGGTGCCTACGGCGGTGGCCGCAACGGCTGACCCGTTTGCCGGCCCACCCGCCGATGTCTGGTCCGACTTCACCGGCTCGCTGACCATGACCGACGCCGTGCCGGCAGTGCCCGCCGGCGGCGTGGATCAACCGTCCACGGCAGTGGTGCCGGTGGTCATTCCGGCGGTGACCGCCGACGCTGGCCCCACCCTGCCGCGCCGCAGCCTGACGCGCCTGCTCGCGCTCAATACCCTGGCCCCGCTGGCGTTGTCGAGCGTCGCCGCGCTGGGCCTGCTGACCCTGACGCTGCCGGCGGTGCAGCGTCAGGCGGCGCAGAGCCAGGCCCAGACGCTGGCCGCCGCCGTGGGCGCCGGTCTGGGGGGTGGAGCTCAGCCCAACTCCCAGCAGCCCAGCAGCCCACAACTCAGTGGCCAGCAATTGGGTGCCCAACTCGGCGCCGTGGTCGCCACCCCCGGCGTGGCCTTCGTGCGCGCGGAATTGCCCGGCGGGCCGGCCATCCTGCGCGCCCAGGACGCGGACGTGGGCCGGCAGAGCCGGGAACTGTCGGCCTGGCTGGGGCGTCATCCGAAGGGCGGCAGCCTGAAGCTGGGCGGCAGCGAGTTCATGGTGGCCCAGGCGGTCTTCCGGACCACCGCTGCCGGAAAAGCAGAGCTGCTTCCAGCGGGAGCTGCCACGGACGCGGGCGTGCTGCGCCGCGTGGCGGTAGGCGTGCCGGCAGCCCAGGCAGGGTCGGTGCTGACCACGGCGCTGCTGCTGGTGCTGCTCGCCGCCCTGCTGGGCTTGTTCCTGGCCTCCCTGCTGACCCGGCGCTCGGCCCGGCAGATCACCGGTCCTATTGACCGCCTGGTCAAGGCGGCCGATGCCATCAGCATGGGTGACCTGTCACGCCCGGTGCATGCCCACCAGAACGACGAGATTGGTGATCTGGCGCAGGCCCTGGAGCGCATGCGCCAGAGCCTGGAGGCCGCCATGGAACGGCTGCGCCGCCGCCGCAAGGGCTAAGAGCGGCAGCAGAACGGGTTCCGGGCGTTGCCCAAACCGGCGCCCCTCAGTTGCTGAGCGAACAGACGGCAGTCCGTCTCAGGCGGCGCCCTGCGGCTGGAGCATCTTCCCCTCGCGGGGGACAAAAGGGCATCGCCCATCGGTAAAAGGAGAGTGGGACGTCGAAAGGTAGCGTCCCACTCTCCGTTTCCTCTCTTGCCTACGGTCCTTCCGAGTATAGGCGGCTGGGGTAGTAGTACTTCTGCAGGGCCAGTTTGCCCAGCGCCACCAGCGGCACGGCCAGCAGCGCCCCCACAAAGCCCAGCAGCGACACGCCCACCAGAATGGCCACCAGCACTGTGACCGGATGCAGGTCGGTGGTGCGGCTCAGGATGTAGGGGCTGAGGAAATTGCCCTCAATCTGGTTGGCAATGACAAACACGGCGATCACCAGAATCACGGTCAGCAGCACATTCGGCATCGTCAGCGCCAGCAGGATGGCGGGCGTGGCCCCGATGATCGGTCCCAGGTACGGCACGATGTTGAAGGCCCCGGCGATAAAGCCGATGGCGGCGGCGCTGGGCACGCCGATCAGGGTCAGGCCCAGCCACACGAACACGCCGATAAACAGCGCGATCAGCAGCTGGCCGCGCACGTACCCCCCCACCGCCGTGCCGATCAGGCCGCTGAACTCCAGGGCGCGCGGCTGCCACGGGCGCGGGAAGATGCCCAGCAGCGTGGCGTTGACCCGGCTGTAGTCGGCCATCAGGTAGATGCTGAGCAACAGGATCAGCACGACCTGCCCCACCACGCCGCCGATCTGAACCACACTGTTGAACAGCGTGCCGGTGGAGTTCAGCGCGTCTCTGAGCAGCGGCACCAGGTTGTCGCCCAGATTGGTGGCGTAGTCCTGCGCCCCCTTGATGATCTGCTCGCGGGCGTTGGTCAGGCCGCCCACGCCCCGTTCGGTCAGCCAGGCGGTCATGCGGTCCAGAATGTCGCCCAGTGTGCCGATCTGATCCGGCAGTTTGTTGAACAGCATGATCAGCTGCCCCGAAACGGTCACCAGCAGCAACCCGACCAGGGCGAACAGCCCGAAGAACAGCAGCACGACGAAAAAGACCCCCAGTCCGCGCTTGACCCGCCCCCGTTGCAACCAGTTGAGCAGCGGATTGGCCAGGTAGGCGATCAGGAACGCCACCAGGAAATCCACCAGCACGGTATGGACCTCTCCGGCCAGCTGGTACGCCAGATAGGCCACCAGCAGAAAGACGGCGGCGCGCACCCAGGGGTTGCGCCACACGAACTGGAAGGCGTTCGGAGGTGGGGCAGGAGGCGGTGAACCCACCGGTCTGATGGAGGGGGTGGCAGCCGGCGCGCCCGCGAGGGGAGCCGGCGCCGTCTCCTGTCCCGACACGGGCGCCCTCAGGACCGATGGCTCGGCCCCGGGCCGACGGGAGTCTGACAGATCATGGGAGGCTGGCAGATCGGGGCCGGAAGAGTCAGGGGGGGGTCCGTTGGCGTTCACTGCCGCTCACTGTACGTCACCGGGCAACGTGTGAACGCCGCGCTTCACTCTTGATCCTCCAGTGGGGCACCCCGCCGTTGCTCGGTGCAAGTTGCATGGTCCCTTTCCTCATCCTCCGGGCGCCTGCAGGCGGCAAGCTGAGGCCCTGCTATGCCCGCCTTCGGCGATCCCCCCAACTACAGCACGCCCCGCACGCTGGGGCTGGCGCTGACCAGCATTCTGGGCTCTCTGGCGCACTTCACGCTGGGGGCGCTGGACTACGAACACGTCAGCCGCTACCTGGGGCTGGCGGTGATGCTGCTGGCCGGACTGCTGCTGGTGTACGGCGTCCTGACCCTGATCCGCTACGCAGAGGCCATCACCTCCATGCAAGACCCCCACGCGCGCACGCCCATGTACAACACCCCGCACGAGACCCTGACCTACCGGGTGGGGGTGGGGCTCAACGCGCTGGCGGCATGCTCCGCCGTGGCCTGGGCTGTGGGCGGCGAGCTGCCGCTGTGGCATCTGGGAGCCGGCGTGGTCAACGTGTGGGCGGCGTACCTCGCCTGGCTGACCCGTCCGGTGGGGGAGGGGTGAGTCCCGGAGGCCAGGCTGGTGAATGCTGGGCTGAACTGGCTCCGCAGCGCCTGGAAGCCCGGATCTTTACGCTGGTGCCTGTCACGGTCCGGTGCCAGAACGTCCCATAAGATGAATGCATGATGAAGTCTGTCGTCCTGATCCTCCCTGAAACCGGTGTGCCCTGCGGTCCGGTGTGGCCCGGGGCCGTTGGTCCGTGACTGAAGACCCCGCCCTGAAGCTGGGGGTCGGTTTCCGCTCCGACGCCCCAGAGCACGCCGACGATCTGACCGGGCTGCCCCAGCGGCAGGCGTTTTTTCAGCACCTTGAGACGTTGTGCGCGCGGGGCCACGGCAGTCTGCTGCTGTGCGATCTGGACTACCTCAAGCTGATCAACGACACCCTGGGGCACCCGGCGGGCGACGCTGCCCTCGTGGAGGTGGCCGGCACCTTGCGGGGCCACCTGCATCCCGGCTGGCAGGCCTACCGTCTGGGTGGGGACGAGTTCGCGGTGCTGGCCCCGGTGGATGCCGCGCAGCTGGCCGGCTGGGCCAGCGCGGTGATGGCAGCGCTGGCGGCCCGGCCGGGTCGGCCGTTGCGGTTGAGTGCCGGTCTGGCCGGGATCATGCCCGGCAGCACCGCGCAGCGCCTGCTGGCCGGGGTGGACCGGCGGCTATACGCGGCCAAACGGCGGGGGCGGGGGCGCCTGGTAAGCGACGATGAGGGTGCCGGGGCGCCAGACCACAACCCCCGTCTGCTGGAGCGTGACGAGGCCCTGGGACAGCTGACCACGCGTCTGCAGGCGGCGCTGAACACCGCACACGGCACAGCGCTGGTGGAGGTCCGCACGGGCCGTGGCGGCGGCCTGAGTGCCTTCTTGCAGGTGGCTGACCGGGCCGCGCAGCTGCTGGGCTACCGGACGCTGTCCATCCAGGGCAACCGCAGCCGCCGGCTCCGGCAGTACGGCGCGTGGGCGACGGCCACCCTTGATGGTTACCCGGTCAATGGGCCTGCGGGGCACCGGCCCCCTCTGGATGGCCTGACGGCCGCCGAGGACGCGCCGCGGCTTCTGCCGGACATGCTGCCGCCTTCAGACCAGCCGCTGGCGCTGCTGCTCGACCGCCCCGAGGACTTTGATCCCCATACCCTGAACGCCATCGAACCGCTGCGGGCGGCGGCCCGGATCTGTGTGGTGGGCCGCGTCGCGCCGGCCTCGGGGCCTGCTGATGCGGCTGGACGGGACCCGGCCCGTCCGGTCATTGTGTTGCCGCCGCTGTCGGACAGCGCCGTGGGCGCGCTGGGAGGGCTGCTGTGCGGGGCGCCGCTGGCCGGGCCGGTGCAGACCTGGCTGGCCCAGCGGTCCAGGGGCGTACCCGCCGAGATCGGGCGCTGGCTGGGCGCGCTGCTGCTGGAAGCCCGGCTGCGCCATGAGGACCCGCTGCAGCTGGTCCAGCGGAGGCTGAAGCCCCCTGATCTGGACAGCGCCCAGGCTGACGAGGTGGCGCCCGACACCGACTGGCAGTGGAGTGCGGCGCGTCACCTGACCCGCCCGCCGCATTACAACCGTCCCTACCTGTGGGGCCGCGCCGCGCTGTTCCAGAGGGCCGCGCAGGCCTTACAGCGCGGCGCGGTGGTCGTGCTGACCGGGCCGGCCGGTCGGGGGCGCACCCGGCTGGCCGAGCAGCTCCTTATGGAAGGCGCCCATGACGCTCCGGGCGGGGCGTGGGCGGTCTCGCTGGCCGGGATCGGCCGCACCGAGGAACTGCTGAGCCGGCTGGCCCAGACCCTGCTGGGGCACCCGGCCGACCTGGGCGGGCTGGAAAGCGTGGGCCGGCTGCTGGCCCGGCGGCCCACGCTGCTGCTGCTCGACGACCTGCCGCCGGGGGTGGGGGGCGCCGCCCTGGAACGCCTGCTCAGCTTCGCGCCGGGCACCCGCGTGATTGTCACGGCGCCGCACCCGCTGGGCCTGCCCGGCGAGCAGGTGCTGGCGCTGCCGCTGCTGGAGCGCGCCGTGGTCGCCGAGGCCCTGAACTCGCTCGCCCCTGCGCTGGCCGGTGACGGACAGGGGCTGGCCGAACGCGCCGCCGACTGGGTCAGGGGAGATCCGGCGCGGCTGCAGGACGCGCTGCGGACGCTGACCATCGACCCGTCCGGCGGGTTGCTGCAGAGCCTGCTTGCCCGCCCGGCGCCGCATGCCAGATGGGCGGGGGGGCTGCCGCTGGGCGCGCCGGAACGTCACGCCCTGACGGCCCTGGAACTGTTCAGCGACGTGTTCAGCCTGCCGTGGGCGCAGGCGGTCAGCGGAGCCTCGCCGCTGATGCTGGCGGGTTTGCAGCAACACGGCTACCTGGTCTCCGTCGGCCGGGGGTTGTACCGTCTGGCGGGGGGCCTGGAACTGAGCGGGCCGCAAAACACTCAGCCGGACTCCACGCTGCCGCCCGTGCGGCGGGCCGCCCGTCGCCGCGCCCTCGCGGTGCTGGCCCGCACCCTGGCCTGGCCCGGTCCGGCCCAGCACCGCGAGTGGCTGGCCCGGCTGGACACCGCCTACCTGCCGCTGCGCTCGCTGCTGACCGGGCTCCTGCGGCGCGGTGTCCCGGACGTCGGCCCGGAGGCGGCACTGGTGAACGCCGTGGTGGCTCTGAACCCCTACCGCATCTCGCGCACCTATTTTCTGGATGCCCGCGCGGATCTGGAGCAGGTCTTGCGCTCCAGCGCCCACAGCCTCCAGCGTCCGGCGCGGGCCGCCCCGGCCCTGCCACCTGCGCGGCTGGCCGAGGCCCGGCTGGCGCTGGCGCGGACGCTGCAGCACCTGGGGGAGTACACACCGGCCACGGCCCTGACTGCGGCGGTGCAGGCCGATCCGCGCCTTGCCGCCCGGCAGCACGCGGGCGCCCTGCTGGTCCAGGGCCGGATCCTGCACCGCCGCAGCGAGTACCCGGCGGCGCTGGACGCCTACCGTCAGGCCCAGACTCTGCTGACCCGCAGCCGCGCCGCGCGCCGCGCCCCGGAACTGCTGGCGCTGGCGCTGGGCGGTCAGGCCCGCAGCCTGATCTATCTGGATCAGCTGCCGCAGGCCCGCCGCCTGAACACCCGTGCGCTGCAGGTGCTGGGGCCGGACCACGAGCCGCTGACCCGCGCGCTGCTGCTGAACACCGCCGCCCTGATCGACACCGAGGACCGTCTGCTGGAGGCTGCCGAGGCGGGCCTGCGCGCGGCCCTGCACCTGCACGAGGACCACGGCGACCGCGAGGGCCAGATCCTGAACCGCATGGGGCTGGCCTGGGTGCAGTTGCTGCGCGGCGAGGGCGAGGACAGCGTCCGCCTGGGCCGGGAACTGTTGCGGGAGGCGCAGGACGCGGCCCAGGTCTGGGAGATTGCCAACATCCTGCTGAATCTGGGCCACGCCGAGCACCTGTGCGGCCGTGTGGAGGTGGCCCGCGCCCACTACCTGGAAGCCGGAGCGCTGGTCGACGAACATGACTCGCCCTCGCTGCACGCTGAACTGCTGGGGGGACTGGCCGCCTGCGCCCACAGCCGGGGCGACCCCGCCGAGGCCGCCCGGTTGCTGGCCCACGCCCTGAGCCATCCGGGGGCCAACGCCGAGGTACGGCGCTTCTTCGCCCCGCTCCAGGCTGCTCTGGAGGGGGGTGGGATTCGGCCTGAGGGTCACCTCACCTAAAGCCCCGGCGAAGTGCCGGTGAAGGCCCGCTTAACCCCCCATCATGCCGCGTGCCGGGTCAGGGGTGAGAGTGAGGCCATGACCCAGAACAGCGACAGCCAGCAGTACAAAGTCAGCCGCAGCGAAACCACGCATGGTCAGGACGGCCAGCACCATCTGGTGGCCGGACAGCAGGGCAGCATGCGCCTGTGGCACAACGAACAGCCGGCCGACACCGCCGACAAGCAGCCCCATGCCAACGATTACGAGACGCTGGGATACGTGATCAGCGGTCAGGTGGAACTGAAGATGAACGGCCAGACCCTGATGCTGGGAGAGGGTGACAGCTACTGCGTGCCGAAAGGGGTGCAGCACACCTACCGCGTCACGCAGACCCTGACCGCCGTGGAGGTCACCACCCCGGCCCAGAAGGGCTGACCGCCCTCAGCGCAAGCGACCTGTAGGCTCCGCCCGCCCACCGCGCGGCGGGGTTTTTCGTGTTCTTGGCCCATCTGGCCGCAGCGGAAGAGGTCAGGCGGGCTTTTGTTCCCGTTGCCTCTGTCCTCAGCTCACGGACTCAGCGCTTCCCGCAGCCAGGTCTGAAATTCCGGCAGGGCGCGGTCGTATTGCAGGGCCAGGATCTCGGGAACCTCGTAGGGGTGAAGGGACTTGATGCGGGCTTCGAGTTCAGGGTATTTCTCGCCGCTGGTCTTGATCAGCAGCATGCTCTCGGGGTCCTCGGCGACGTCGCCCTGCCAGCGGTACACGCTCTGGACGCCAGGCAGGATGTTGACGCAACCCGCCAGATGCTCGGCGACCAGCGTGCGGGCCAGGTCATGCGCCCGTTCGGGGGGGAGGGTAACCAACACGACGAGGGACATAGGGCCACAGGATACCGCCTGCGTGCGGGTGAGAACCGTGATATCCGCCGGGGCCGGCGCGGGGTGTGAAAGTGCGGAGTGTAAAAGTCTCGCAAAGCCGCCCGCGCGGGTCAGGGGAAGCGTGGTGTTAAGCTCAGACCATGCGGACAATTGTCCTGATCGCCGGTCTCGTCCTCCTCCTGATTTTCGCCGTGCTGAATTTCGGCTCGCTGATGGCGCTGCAGCCCATGAACCTGGGCTTCATCCAGTACGTCACCGCCCCCATCGGGCTGATCATGCTGCTGACCGCCATCTTCGCCGCGCTGCTGTTCTACTTCTGGGCGGGCATCAGCAACCTGCGCGCCCAGGCCGACACCGCCAAGCTGCTGCGCGACATGGAAACGTTGCGCCTCAGCCTGGACAGTCAGGAGGGCAGCCGCTTTGCCGAGCTGCGCAGTCACCTCGACACCCGCCTGAATGCCCTGGGCACCGGGGAGACCAGCAACGAACTGCGGGCGGTCCACAGCCGGATCGACGAGCTTCAGCGCGACATGAACCTGCAACTGGCGCAGCTGGACGACTACCTGAAAACCCGGCTGGGCGAGATCCCGGTCACGCAGGCCGCCGCAGGCGAGATCCGGCTCGACAAGAAGCTTTGATTCCCCAAGTTCGGGGCGGCGTTCAGGGCACGCCCCTGACCGCCCGGCCCGTTTTCCCCGGCGTTTGCTGGACCCGGTGTATTTGTTCGGCGGTCACGCCGTTAGAATGCGGCGGTAACGATGGACCCCTGGAGGACTGAACCGCATGGCGCTTGACCGATTTTTCCGCCGCCGCCGCCCACAGCAACAGACGGGCGCGGACGTGCCCGAGCTCTGGACCCACTGCCCCGAGTGCAAGGAGAGCATCTACAACCGCGATCTGATGGCCGCGGCCTACGTCTGTCCCAAGTGCGGCCACCACCTGCGGCTGAACGCCGCCCAGCGCGTGGACGTGCTGCTGGACGAGGACAGTTTCGTGCAGCTGTCGGGCCGAGTGCAGCCGGTGGACGCGCTGAACTTTCACGACACCGAGGCGTACACGGACCGCCTGAAACGCGCGCAGGCCAAGACTGGACGCCCCGACGCCATCCTGACCGGCAGCGGCACCCTCCTGAACCTGCCGGTGACGCTGGCTGTGATGGACTTCGCCTTCAGCGGCGGCAGCATGGGCAGCGTGGTGGGCGAGGAAATCTCGCGCGCCGCCGAGCACGCCGCCGAACACGGCACGCCGCTGATCATCGTGACCGCCAGCGGTGGGGCACGGATGCAGGAAAGCGCGCTGTCGCTGATGCAGATGGCCAAGACCACCGTGGCGCTGGAAACCCTGGCCGAGGCGGGACTGCCCTACGTGAGCGTCCTGTCGGACCCCACCACCGGGGGCGTGACGGCCAGCTTCGCCACCATCGCCGACGTGATCGTGGCCGAGCCAGGGGCCTTGATCGGCTTTGCCGGGCCGCGTGTGATTCAGCAGACCATCCGCCAGCACCTGCCCGAGGGCTTCCAGCGCGCCGAGTTCCTGCTGGAGCACGGCATGGTGGACGCCGTGGTGGACCGCCGTGAGCAGCGCCCGTATCTGGCAAATCTGCTGGGCCTCCTGACCCGCCAGGGGGCGAGCGCGTGACCGGCAGCCCTGAGGCCCTGCGTGAACTCGAAGCCCGCGTGCGCGATCTGGAGGCCACCGCCGAGCGCACCGGCCAGAACCTGGACGCCTCCATCTCGCCGCTGAAGGTGGAGGTCCAGCGGCTGCGCGAGGCCGGCGGGCCGCCCAGCCGCTGGGAGCGCGTGGCGCTGGCCCGCGCCCCCGGCCGGCCCACCGCGCTGGACTACGTGGAGCGGCTGTGCACCGGCTTTACCGAGCTTCACGGGGACCGCCGGTTCGGCGACGATCCGGCGCTGATCGGCGGCCCGGCCCGCTGGATGGGCGTCCCCGTGATGCTGCTGCTGCAGCAGAAGGGCCGCGACACCAAGACCAAGATCAAGCGCCGCTTCGGCAGCGCCAACCCCGAGGGCTACCGCAAGGCCGTGCGCCTGATGGACCTGGCCGAGAAGTTCGGGCTGCCGGTGGTGGCGCTGGTGGACACCCAGGGCGCGTATCCGGGCCTGGAGGCCGAGGAGCGCGGCCAGGGCTGGGCGATTGCCGAGAGCATCCGGCGCATGCTGAACCTGCGCGTGCCGGTGGTCTGCGCCGTGATCGGCGAGGGCGGCAGCGGCGGCGCGCTGGCCGTGGGCGTGGGCAACCGCGTGCTGATCCAGGAAAACGCGTGGTACAGCGTGATCTCGCCGGAAGGCGCGGCCAGCATCATCTGGAAAGACGCCAGCAAGGCCCCGCTGGCCGCCGAGGCCCTGAAACTCACGGCGCCCGACCTGCTGGAACTGGGCATCGTGGAAGAGGTGATCCCCGAACCCACCGGCGGCGCGCACCTGAACATGGACGAGGCCGCCGCCGCCGTGGGCGAGGCCGTGGGCCGCCACCTGGCCGAGCTGATGGCACAGTCGCCGCAGGAACTCAAGCGGGGCCGGGCGGCGCGCTTCCGGGCGCTGGGAGCCTTTACCGAAAGCTAGGAACGGACCCCCGCCCCTGACCCTCTCGTCACAGAGAGGGTTCTTTTATGGGCGGCCTGTCGTCAGGTCTCCGGTGTCAGCGTGAACAGGGCCACTTCCGGCTCGCACAGGTTGCGCAGCGGCACGCCGCTGAGGCCCAGGCCCCGACTGACGTAGGCGGGCGTGCCGTGCGCCCCCGTGACCCAGCCCATCGCGTAGCGCTGCCCATATCGGCTGGGCACCACCGGAGCGCCGATGAGGGGCAGCCGAATCTGGCCGCCGTGGGTATGGCCGCACAGCACCAGGCCGGGGCCGGGGGGCAGGTCCGGCAGCAGATCGGGGTTGTGGCTGACCAGCAGCGTTGCTCCCTGCACCGGTTTCCCAGCCAGCGCCGCGCCCAGGTCCACCTCTCCTTCCCACAGGTCATCCACCCCGGCCAGATACAGGTCCTCACGTACGCGGCGCCCCTCATTCCGCAAGATGGTGACCCCGGCCTCCGCGTAGGCGGCGCGCAGACTCTCGCGGACCTGCGGCCAGTCGTCGCGGCGCGGGCCGTAGTGCGGGCTGTAGTACTTGCCGAAACTGCCGTAGTCGTGGTTGCCCCACACGCCGTACACGCCCAGCGGGGCCTTCAGCCGCTTCAGCTCGGTCAGCAGGCCGGTGGGCGGTTCATCGGCGCGGTAATCCATCTGATCGCCGCCCAGCACGATCAGCTCTGGCCTGGCGGCGTTGGTGGCGTCGACCCAGGCGCGCACGCTGCCGCCGTAGATGAACAGGCCGTAGTGCAGATCGGTCAGGAGGGCCACCCGCACGGGCCGCGTCAGCCCCGGCAGCGCGCGGGTGTGGCGCGTCACGCCGAAGCGGTAGGCCTGCGCCGCGCCCGCTCCCCCCAGCGCCAGGGTGCCCAGCCCGCCACCGGCCAGCCCGCGCAGCACGCGGCGGCGGGTCAGGAGGGGGCCACGCAGGCGGGAGGCAGACATGGCCCGCAGCCTACCCCCCTGCTGGGGGCAAGGCGTCCTCCGAACGGTGCAGGTGGGCGAGGGATGAGAGGCGGGGCGCTAGACTGCCCCCAATGAGCGTGAACGCCGAAGAACTGCTGGTGATCGATGTGCTGGACGAGGACGCGGGGCTGGCCGACGTGGAGGACACGCAGGGCCGCACCTTTCAGCTGCCCGCCGAGTGGCTGCCCCAGGCGGCGGACGGCGCGGCGTACCGGGTGGGCGTGGCGGACGGCACCGTGACCTTCACGCCTGATCCGGACGGTGCCCGCCTTCTGCGCGAACGCAGCAAGCAGACGCTGCTGGACTTTGTGGATGAGGCCGAGGAGGAGGGGCCGTGACCCGTCAGGTGGTGGTGGTGCCGGACCTACATGGCCGGCCGGACCTGCTGGACGCCACCCTGGCCCAGTACCCGGAGGCGCATTTCGTGTGTCTGGGCGACGCGATTGACCGGGGGCCGCGCAGCATGAAGGTGGTGGAAAAGCTGCTGACCCTGAAGAAGGAGGGCCGCGCCACGCTGCTGATGGGCAACCACGAACTGATGGCGGCGTCGGGCCTGCGCTGGTACCGGCAGTACCTGGGCACCCACGACATGGGCGACTACCGCCGCGCCATCGAGGGCTTCCGGTCGTGGATGCGGGCGGGCGGAGAGACGGTTCGCAGCGAACTGGGCGGGCTGACGCTGGAGCAGTTCCCGCCGCTGCTGGAGGAGTATCTGCAGGACCTGGACCGGGTGGTCTACGTCACCGGGGACGGCGCGGTGCATGCCGAGCCGCCCGCATTGCCCAGCGTGCTGATCGCGCACGCCTCGCCGCCGGTGCGCCATCAGCAGTACCCGGATCCGCTGACGGCGGCGCTGTGGCTGCGTCCCTTCGAGGGGCCGTTCGCCATGCCTGAGGGCGTGGTGTACAGCATCCACGGACACACCCCCGTGCCGGTGCCCGCGCGGCTGGGCCGGCACCTGTACATCGACATGGGGGCCTACGAGACCGGTCGGCTGGCGCTGGCCGAGATCCAGGGCGGCGGCCTGCCCAAAATCACCGTGCTGTGCGGGCGCGGCAAGCCCAGCCTGGGCAGCAAGTACCCGCGCTTCGGCGAGCCGGTCCCGGTGCAGGCGGTGGACCTTCCCGGTGCGCCGCCGCGTTAGAGCAGTTGTCAAAAGAGCTGTTTCCTTTTGACCGAACGGAGTGAGTGGATTTCAACGAGCAGTTGGGAGAATGGAGGCATCAGAAGTCTCCTTTTCTGATGCTGTAATTCGGACGGTAGAAGGCTGGAATCATGACCGACATGGGTTCTTCATGACCACGGTGCCGAGTAGGCGCAGCACGCTCCACACCGTGTCCGTGATCCCGATGGCCATTGCTGGCGTCCGTTGCGCATATTGACGACGCCCCATCGGTTCATCCAACTTGACTCGCAGGCTCCGGTTCACCCGACAGAAGTTGTAGACCCCGCCCACCAGATCGCTGACCGTCTGACGGACGTGGGGAAGCCTCGCAAACGCGAGGCTTCTGCGGACCTGGTGTGGATTCATGCGCCGGGCCGTCCCGTTGTGCCGTTCCACCGCCGAGGTGTTGGGGGTGTTGTAGCCGAGAGAGGCCAGTTCCTGGTCGACGCGCCGCCGGCTCCCAGCGGCGCGTTCGATGCGGATGTCCACCACCCGCTTGCCCTGAGACGTCTTGATGATGCGCACGTGCCCTGAAGTCCGGGGAATGCGGTACTGAAGTTTGGGGAAGCGTCCACGCTTCCCTTGACGCTTGGGCTGGAAGGGGCGTCCAAACACGGCTGGGAACAGCGATTCATATGGAAGCCAGCCATCGGTGAAGAGCACGATGCCATGTGGATCGTGCAGCCGTGAACGGGCGCCGAACAGCAACCGCATGGCCAGATCAGTCGTTCTCGCCCCCAGAGCGTTCTGGACGATGAATTTTGAGCATGGGTCGATGACCGTAGCCTCCCAGCACGGCTGATCCTTACGCCCCACGAAGCCGTGCCGTTCATCGGCCTGGAGGCTCGTTACGTGCAGATCTTGGGCGTGTTGATCGTGAACACGCGCAGCGTGTTCGCCTGCGATGCACGCCAGCCGGGAGACGGTGGTGCGGTGGGTGTGGGTGAGTTCAGCGGTCTGCTTGAAGCTGTTCCCGCGCGTCACGTGCTCCACGATGCTCTCCACCCGCTCACAGGGGAGCTTTACGTTCCACAGGGCGGTGCCTTTGCGTTCACTGAATTCCTGGGCGCAGGTCGAGCAGCGGAGCAACCGGCGCGGCCCCGAGCGCGTGTCGTACCACTTGCGGTGACGAATATTCCCGAGACCTGACTGTCCAGCAGTTGGACAGGCGAGGTTGAGGCAGCGGAAACTGTTGAGTGAGGGTGATTGCATACGTCCGGGGATACGCCCCGGACGCCCCTCATATCAGGCATGTCGGTTATGATTCCAGCCTTCTACCATTCGGACAACTGCTCTAAACCCCGCTCCAGACCAGGGCTGCCGCCTACCAAATACGGCGGCGAACCCGATGAAAGGTTCGCCGTCCCGAAGTGGCTGAAGCTCAGCCTTCCTCGTATTCCAGGTAGGTGTAGCCCAGCAGCTCCTCGCCGTAGTCGTCGAGCAGCTCGTTTTCCTGATCGTCGGTCAGGATGCCGTGCTTGATGGCGGCGTCGGCCTGATCCTCGATAGCGTCGCGCAGCATGGGTTCCTCGTAGCCCATCGACTCGATCATGCGCCGGGCCTTCTGGCCGCGCACGAACAGATCGATGTGGAACTTGCCGCCCGGCTTGACCGTCACGTGCGCCTCGCTGACCTTGCCGAACAGGTTGTGGGCGCTGCCCAGCACGTCCTGGTACGCGCCCATTAAAAAGGTGCCCAGGTAGTACGGGCGGTCCCCCGGCTCATGCAGCGGCAGGGTGGACTTCACGTCGCGCAGGTCGATGAACTTGTCGATCTTGCCGTCGCTGTCGCAGGTGATGTCCACGATGGTGGCCTGCCGGGTGGGCTTCTCGTTCAGGCGGTCCAGCGGCACGATGGGAAACAGCGCCTGAATCGCCCAGTTGTCCGGCAGGCTCTGGAACAGCGAGAAGTTGCAGATGAACTTGTCGGCCAGCACCTTTTGCAGGTCTTCGAGTTCGTCGGGCACGTACTTCTCGTTCTGAACCAGCTTGGCGATGCGGCGCAGGATGGCGTTGAACAGCGCTTCGCCGCGTGCCCGATCCGCCAGGGTCACGTAGCCCAGATCGAACAGGTTGTGCAGGGTCTGCTTGTCGCCCACCGCGTCGTTGTACGACTCGCGGTAGTTGCGCAGCGTGATGTTTTCCAGCACGTCTTCCATGTCCTTGACGATCTGGTGGCTGTCCTCGTTGGCGGGCGCCAGGTCTTCCAGGTCACGGGTGGGGCCGGTCACGTCCACCACCGGCATGATCAGCACGGCGTGGTGCGCCGTCAGGGCGCGGCCCGACTCGCTGATGATCACGGGCTCGGGCACCTCGCGGGCCTTGCAGACCTCCTGAATGGTGTACACGATGTCGGCGGCGTACTCGCGCACGGTGTAGTTCATGGAGGCGTAGAAGGTGGTCTTGGAGCCGTCGTAGTCCACGCCCAGACCGCCGCCCACGTTCAGGTACTTTAATTTTGCGCCCGCCGCGATCATGCCCGCGTAGGTCTGGGTGGCCTCGCGCACGGCCACCTTGACCCGGCGGATGTCGGTGATCTGCGAGCCGATGTGGGTGTGCAGCATCACCAGGCTGTCGAGCATGTCCTCTTCCTTGAGGCGCTCGACGACGCGCAGCAGTTCGTAGGCGTTGAGGCCGAACTTGGCCTGATCGCCCCCCGATTCCTCCCACTGCCCCGAACCGCGTGCGTGCAGCTTGAAGCGCACGCCGATGGCCGGCTTGACGCCCAGGGCGCGGGCCTGCTTGAGGATCCGGTCGAGTTCGCTGAATTTCTCGATGGTGATGACCACGTTCTTGCCTAGCGTGCGGCCCCACAGGGCCAGCTTGATAAAACCGTCGTCCTTGAAGCCGTTGCAGCACAGCAGCGCGTCGGGGTGCATCCGCTGGGCCAGGCACAGCGCCAGTTCGGCCTTGCTGCCGGCTTCCAGCCCGTGCGCGTAATCGTAGCCAGCGGCGGCCACGGACTCGACCACCACACGGCGCTGGTTGACCTTGATGGGAAACACACCCTGGTAGTGGTTGCTGTAACCGTATTCGGCGATGGCGTTCTGGAAAGCCTCGTTCAGGTGCTTGACGCGCCCGGTGATCACCTGCGGGAAACGCAGAATCACCGGCAGGCTCTCGCCGCGCTCGACGATCTCGTCCACGATGGCGCGCAGCGGGGCGTGCAGGCCGGGAGCGGGCGTGACTTCCATCTCGCCCTGGTCGGACACGCGGAACCAGCCGCCGCTCCAGTTGGGCACCTGGTACAGCTCGGCGGCGTCGGTAATGGAAAAAGCAGGGGTGGTCAGGGGGGATTTTGTGGCAGTCACGTTCGGGCGTCCTCCTCCGGAGCTGGGGATAGGCTCGCCGTGCGCGGGGTTCGGAGCCGTGGATCAACGGAAACTTGCTCACGGACGCCGTGCGAAACCGGGCGCATGATACGTCAAAGCGCGCGCAGAGAGTGTCAGAGAGTCCGGGTTATGCTCTGCGCTGCAGGGGCCAGCGCTTCCAGCGCCGTGTGGAGGGCCAGGCGCATCGTCGCTGGATTGCGCCAACCAAGGTGGAAGCCGCCCAGGCGTGGGCAGAAGACCGATCAGGCCAGCATGAAAAAGCGCCCACCTGTTCAGGGGGCGCTTCTCTATTCTGGCGGTCCGGACGGGATTTGAACCCGCGACCTTCTGCGTGACAGGCAGATATGCTAACCGCTACACTACCGGACCATTGAACTGGCGGACCATCAGGCTGGCGGACCAGCGGACAGAAGATTAAAGGTCAGGGCCGGAGAAGTCAAGCTGGGCGCCTGTGGGGCTAGTCTGGGGGGCATGACACAGACTGGAACCCAGGTGGCCCGAGTGGTCTTCACGCGCGGCGGCGTCGATGAGAGCATCCACGAGATTCATCTGGCCGTGGTGGACGCGGGGGGCATGCCCGTCGCCAGTTGCGGTGATCCCGATCTGGTGACGTTTCCGCGCAGCAGCAGCAAGCCGGTGCAGGCGCTGCCGCTGGCCCTGGCGGCCCCGGACCTGCCGGCGGATGAGCTGGCGATTGCCTGTGCCAGCCACGCCGGAACGGCCGAGCATCGGCTGGCGGTGCTGCGCCTGCTGGAGCGTTCCGGCAGCACCGTGGCTGACCTGCGATGCGGCACGCACCCGCCGTTTGACCCGGCGGTGGCGGCAGAACTGATTCGCACGGGCGAGGCTCCGACGCCCCTGCACCACAACTGTTCGGGCAAGCACGCCGGCATGCTGTTGTCGTGCGTGCTCGGCGGCTGGCCGAAAGAGGGCTACACCGAACACGCCCATCCGCTGCAAGTCCGCATCCGCGAGTTGCACGCCGAACTGGGCGGGGTTGATCTCGAACAGGTGGAGGCGGGCACCGATGGGTGCAGCGTTCCCGCCTTCGCACTGCCGCTGGCCGCTGTTGCCCGGATTTTCGCGGGACTGGCGCAGCCCTCGGGTGAACATGCGCAGGCGCTGGAACGCATCTTTGCGGCCATGACCGAACACCCGTTCCTGGTGGCCGGACCCGGAAGGCTGGACACCACCCTGATGCCGCTGGTGCCGGGGCTGGTGGCCAAGATGGGCGCGGAGGCGTTTTACGGCATGGGCCTGCGGGGCGGCCCACGCGGGCCCCTGGGCGTGGCCTTCAAGATCATGGACGGCGGCGAGCGGGCGCGGGCCCATGTGGCCCTGGCGGTGCTGGAGGCGCTGGGCGTGCCCCTGACGCCTGAGCTGCGCGCCCTGGCCCCCACGGCGCTGCACAACTGGGCCGGGCGTGAGGTGGGCGGGGTGCGGGTGGAGTTGCCGCTGGCCTTTGCCTGACCGAAGCTTCTCCGCCATCTGGCCCATGTGCGGCTGACACGGTGGCCTCACACTGAGGCATGATCCTGACTGACGTGACCGTGACGCCGTTCGATCCCGCTGCTGCGCCGCCTGAACAGCGTCTGGCGGTGGGTCAGCTGAATGTCGATGTCTTCGCCTGGGCCTATCCCGCCGAGCCGCCGCTGAGTGCCGAGAAGCAGGCGCTGGCGCTGACCCACCTGACCCCGGGCGAGCGGGCCGAGCATGTCGTGGTCTGGGACGGTGGGCAGGCCGCCGGGTGGGGCAGCCTGAGTTACGACACGCAGCAGAACACCCACCTGGCCCACGCCCGACTGGTGGTGCATCCGCAGCGCCGCCGCCGGGGGCTGGGCCGCGCGCTGGCGGCGGCGCTGCAGGAGCTGGCCCGCCGTGAAACGCGCCGCACCCTCACCTTCGTGACCTCGGACCGTCACCCCGGCGGCGAACCCTTCGCCCGGCTGCTGGGCGCCCAGCCTGCCCTGCCCATGCGTCAGAGCCGTCTGCAGCTGTCTGCCGTCGATCCTGACCTGGTGGCGCAGTGGTTGAGCCGGCCCGCGGGCGAGCCGTACCGCCTGCACCTCTGGGACGGCCCCATTCCGGAAGAGGAGCTGGAGCGAGTGGCCGACCTGATGATGGTCATGAACTCGGCCCCCAAAGGCGAACTGGAGATGGACGACTGGCGCATCACCGCCGAGACCATCCGGGGCTGGCAGGAGAATGCGGCGCAGAGCGGGGAGCGCGACCTGCTGATCGCGGTGGAAGACGTCCGGAGCGGCGAACTGGTGGGGTACACCGATGTGTCCTGGGCCCCTGAACGCGCCGCCATCGTTCATCAGGGCTCGACCGCCGTTCGCCCTGAGGCGCGCGGGCAGGGTCTGGGGAAATGGCTCAAGGCGCTGATGCTGGACCATCTCGCAAAAAACGCTCCCGAAGCGCGCGTGATCCAGACCAACAACGCCGAGGAGAACGCCGCCATGCTGGGCATCAACGTGGCGCTGGGCTTCAAGCCGTGGGTGGCCATCACCGAATGGCAGCTCAGGCTGAAATAACGAGCGGAGGGCGGCGCAGTCATCAACGACTGCGCTGCCCCCTCTTCATTTCCCTTCAGGTCAAGTGCGTTCAGGCTTTCGCGCTGGCCCCGCGCCCCTGGCCCAGCCGGACCCTGAAGTTCCGGATCTCGTAGCCCTTGACCGTCTCGTTGCTGCCCACGGTGGGCGGGGTGACGATTTCCACGTCGTTCCAGATCAGCAATCGGCGCAGGAAGGCGTCGCTCTCGCGGATCGCCAGGAACGCGCCGGGGCAGCGGTGATGCCCGTCGCCGAAGGCCAGCACCGGGGCCTGCACGCCGCGCGGCAGTGGGCGCATGGGGCACAGGGCGTTGGCGGGCTCGCCCACCACGTCTGGATCGGTGTTGGCGTCGGTGATGTGCAGGGCCATCACGCTGCCGGCTGGAACGGTCTGCCCGTCCAGCGTCAGGTCTTCATTGGCGCGGCGGTACAGCGTGCGGACCACCGGCTCCAGCCGCAGGATCTCGTGCAGGATGGCGTGGCGCTCCTTTTCGGTGCCGTGGACGTAATCGGCGCGCAGTTCGGGGTGCTGCAGCAGATGCCACGCGGCGGCGCTGATGAACTCGCGGGTGGTGACCATGCCCGCCGTGGCGTAGGTCAGGCACTCGGTCATGATCTCGATGTCGCTGTAGTCGCGGTCCAGCAGGTGGCTGATCAGGTCGTCGCGGCGTTTGCGGCGGCGCGCGGCGATGGCGGGCTTCACGTCCAGCAGGAAGAAGGAGGCCACATTCGTCTGCATCAGGGTCTGCTTGCCCCGGCCCATGCTCTGCGCGGCTCCCGGCTGGCTGTCCAGACCGTTTTCCACGAAGCTCATCACGCGCTTTTCCAGCCCTGGCAGCACGCTGCTGGTCAGGCCCACCACCTGCGCGGCCACCTCCACGGCCAGCACCAGACTCAGGTCGTCCAGATTGGCCTCACCGTCGCGCGCCAGCCGGGCCACCAGTTTGTCGGCCAGTCCGGCGATCATGGGTTGGTAGCCCGCCACCGACGCCGGGGTGAAGTACTTGGCGGTCTGGCGGCGCATGTCGTGGTGATGGTCCCCCTCGGCGAACAGCACCGGCTGGTTGGTCAGCGACGGCCCGCTGCTCTGGGAGGACTCGGACATGAATCCGGCCTGCGAGACGCCGTCCTGTTTCAGCACCTCGCGGGCCGTGGCAAAGCGGTGGATGTGGTACAGGCCGTCCTCGCCGCGGGTCACGGCGGGCAGGGCCGCCACGTCTGTGGCCGGGTGGGTCAGCGGCTCACCGTAGCCGAAAGGGCAGCCGGAGGCGGGGGCAGGGTTGGCGGGCTTGCGTCCAGAATATTCAGTCATGGGATAGCTCCTGGCGGGTTTGATCCTGAGTGGGCGTGCTGGAAGGGGAGGGCTGCTGCAGGGCGGCGTGCGCCACCCCCTGCAGGTTTCCGATCAGGGTGAGCTGCTGTGCGTGGTCCAGCCGGGCCAGCGCGGGGCCGGTCAGGGTGCGGATGGTTTGCAGGGCCGCCCCCCAGCGCTCGCAGCCAGCCGGGGTGATGCGGACGATCACGCCGCGTCCGTCGGTGTCCCCACGCTCGCGGGTCACCGTTCCCAGCGCGTCCAGCGCCGCCAGCACCCGGCTGACCTCGTAACGCGGGACTCCCAGTTCGCGGGCCAGATCGGCCGGGTGCTGGGGTCCGGCCTGCAGGTACGACAGCGCGACGAAGCCGCGCAGGTCCAGGCCGTGCAGTGCTCGCAGGCGGGCCTCGCCCACCGTGGTCAGCGCCTGCCAGGTGTCCCACAATGCCGTCAGAAACCGGAGTTCCGGGCTGTTCAGCTCGGCCTCGGTGGAGGGAGGCGGGGACGGGTCACTCACACCTCCATGATGCCGGGTCGGGCAGATGATTGCAAACTGCAATCAATACAATTGGGGGCGCTGTATTCGACTCTCAAGGCTGTGTGAGGGTTGCCGTGTGGGTCCGGCTGCTACGTCACCCGCTCCAGCCAGTGGGCGTGGACGCGCAGTTCCTCGGCGTGCAGCAGGTGGGGCGGGCCGCCCAGCGTCAGGCCCAGCGACCCGGCCAGCGTGTTCTCGTGGATCACGGCCTCGGCACGGCGCAGCGGCCACGCGGCATGTGCGATGCGGCCCCGGTACACCCGTCCGTGTCTGTCGGCGCTGTAAAGGTTCAGGCGGTGGGTCAGCCAGTCGTCCAGGCTGCCAGGGGGCGCGGCGATGGGTTCACCCACAGGCCGGTACGCAGCGGCGAAGCGCGCGGGTGGCTGGCCGTGGTGGGTCCGCAGGCTGGCGTAGCGCGTGACGCCGCCCTGGCGCGAAACCCACATCCGCGCGTCGAAGTACGGCAGGTGAAAAAGCTGCCGCGCCAGCCGCACGGCCAGCGGTTGCGCCGCGTCCAGGCTGTAGAACCACACCCCCGGCTCCCCGCCTGCCGTCACGTAGGTGCGCAGGTTCAGTTCGGGAAAGGCGCTCAGGCCCGGCACACCGGGCAGCAGACGCGGGGCCACATCGGCCATGCGGAACGGCACGGCGCCCAGGTACGCCTGGCCGTCAAAGGTGTCGAGGTGCACGCCGCGCGGCAGGGTGCCGGCCAGGGCGTCCGCGTCCACGGTCCAGTGCATGAAGCACAGGTCGTACCAGGCCATCCTCAGAATCCAGGGGTGGGTGACGGGCAGGGTCATGCCCCAGAGGCTAGTGCGCCCATGGACAGCAGATTTCCCTGAACCGCGCATTCTGCAAAAGCCAAGGTCTTCCCAAGACCAGATGCGGCACGCCTTAAGACCGTCCACAGTCCGTTCCCAGACCTCGCGGCTAGCCTGACGGCCAACGGCAAGGGCCACCTGACCTCCGTGTCGCTGGGCCGCGCCGAAGGGAGAGACCACCATGATGAACAACGAACAGGCCATCGACAAGCTGCAGTACCTGCTGGGCACCCTGCGCGACGGCGAGAAGGGCTTCGCGCAGGCCGCCGAACACGCCGACGCGCCCAACCTCAAGAGCATGTTCTCTGAGCGCAGCCAGCAGCGGGGTCGGCTGGCGGGCGAGGTGGCCAGCAAGATCCAGAGCATGGGCGGCGACGCCGACAAGGGCGGCAGCGTGGGCGCGGCCCTGCACCGCACCTGGCTGAACGTGCGCGACGCCGTGACCGGCAAGGGCGATTACGCCGTGGTGGCCGAGGCCGAGCGCGGCGAGGACGTGGCGATCCAGAACTATCAGGACGTGCTGAACGACACGGACCTTCCCGCCGATCTGCGGTCGTTCGTCGACGGTCAGTACGCCCAGGTCAAGGCCAGCCACGATCAGATCCGTGACCTCAAGCACAGCATGAAGCCGGACTGAGCGGTTGCTGGGACGGCTGAACCTGGCCGAGACCGCTGTGTATTGACCTGAACCGGGGAGGCGGAGCCATCTGTCTCTCCGGTTCAGGTTGACCTGTGCATAGAGAGCGGCGTCAGGCTACAGCCCACTTACGGCGGGCTCCCGAGTCATGCTAGCGGGTCTCGAATGCCCCCAGCAGTTCAGGCTCTCTCTGCGTGACGTAGGCGCGCGTCAGGATGTTCATGCTGCCCTGGCCCGTCGGCAGGATCAGCACGTCTTCCAGCCGGGTCCCCTGGGCGGGCCGCCAGCCCTGGCCCTGTGGGGTCTGGACCTGCGCGGCTCCCTGGCCCGCCAGGGCCTGCGCCGTGAACTGCGCGCCGCTCAGGTTCATGAACCACGCCCGTGGCCGGACCTCGCTGTCGTAGTACAGGACGATCTTCTGGACGGGCAGCGGCGGCTTGTTGTTCCAGACGGCCAGCCGCAGGGTGCCGGGCCGACGTTCCTTCTGGTCCGCCTGCGCGTCGTAGGAGCCGGTGGCCGTGAACAGCACCTTCGCCACCAGGTCCTCGGAGTGGCCGGCCTGCGTGTCCCGGCGGCAGGCTCCCAGCGCACACAGCGCGGCGGCGGCCAGCAGGGTGGGGGCAGGACGGAGCCTCATCGCCCCAGACCATACGCCCACCGGGAAGGCGGCGTCCAGACGAAGGTCCTGGCAGCCCAGGGGTCCGGCAGACGACTATCCTGAGCGCTGTGAGCGTTCAACACCTTGCCCTGCTGTTGACCGGCGCGTTGCTGGCCGCGCTGAGCGGGCTGGGGCTGTCGCTGCAACTGGGCTGGCGCCGGGACGCGGCCCGTTGGCCGCACCACGCCCTGTTCTTCATCGTGTGCGCGGGGGTGCTGCTGTGCGGGGCGCTGCTGGGGTGGAGGGGTGGGCGCTGGTGGGCGCTGCTGCCCGCGCTGGCGCTGCTGCTGTGGATGCCGCGCACCCGTCCGGGCCGCGCAGACCACTGGCGGCTGGCGCTGGGCTGTGCGCTGGCGTACGGGCTGGGCGCGTGGGCAGCGTGGTGACGCTCGGGGCAGGGCAGTGAAGCACGGGGCAGAGTGCCCGTCCCGATGGGCTAGCCTGCCTGCATGACCTCTTCCTCCCCCTCCTCTTCCGCCCCGCCGCCGACTCCGGTGATCGAGGGCATGCTGCGGCGGCGCACCACCAACGGCCCCTTCCGGCCCGATCCGGTCAGCCGCGAACACCAGCACACGCTGATGCGCGTGGCGCAGGCCGCGCCCAGCCACTTCAATTCGCAGCCGTGGCGCTTCGTGCTGGTCGAGAACCCGCAGACCATCGGGCGGGTGGCCGAGCTGGCGGGCCAAAGCATGACCGAGCTGATCGAGGCCGGCCTGTTCTTCGAGCGCTACCGCCGCTATTTCCGCTTCTCGGGGGCCGAGATGGAAGAAAAGCGCGACGGCATCCACATCGATCATCTGCCGGGACCCCTCAAACCCTTTACGCGGCAGGTCTTCAGCGACGCTGGCTTAAAGCTGATGCGTCAGCTGGGCGTGCCGAAAAAACTGGGCGAGGACAACCGTCAGCTGGTGGCCGGCAGCCCGCTGCTGCTGGCCGCGCTGCTGGACAAGACCGAATACCGTCCCGGTGAACTGTCGGGCTTCTACAGCGTCTTCGGGCTGGGCGCGGCCATCGAGAACATCTGGAACGCGGTGGGCGAGCTGGGCATGGGCATTCAGTTCGTCAGCACCCCGGCCGAGATTCCGCGTCACTGGCAGGAGATCCAGCGCCTGCTGGCCGTACCGGACGATCTGGAACTGATGGCGCTGTACCGCCTGGGCTACCTGCCGGCGGACCAGAGCCGCCCCACCATCGACTGGAGCAGCCGTCACCGCAAGCGGCTGGGGCAGTTCGTGTACCGTGAAAGCTGCGCCGCGCCGGAGGCCGAGAGTCCAGCGCCTCAAACCTCTGGACACGCTCAACCCTGACCTTTCCCCGCCTGGACCCAGAAGGCGCACACTTCACCGATGGAGGCACCACCCATGACCGACAGAGCACACACGGCGGAACAGCCCAACGCGGCCCATAGCGGCACCTTTCAGATTGGCGGCGACCTGAGCGTCAACCGCCTGGGCTTCGGCGCCATGCGCATTACCGGCGACGGCATCTGGGGTGATCCCGCCGATCCCGAGGGCGCGCTGGAAACCCTGCGGCACCTGCCCGAACTGGGCGTCAACCTGATCGACACCGCCGACAGCTACGGCCCCGCCGTCAGCGAGGAGCTGATCCGCGAGGCGCTGCACCCCTACGACACGGTGGTGATCGCCACCAAGGCCGGCCTGACCCGCACCGGCCCCAACGTCTGGACGCCGGTGGGCCGCCCCGAGTACCTCAAGCAGCAGGCCTACATCTCGCGCCGCCGCCTGGGCGTGGACCGCATCGACCTGTGGCAGTTGCACCGGATTGATCCGGGTGTGCCGCGCGACGAACAGTTTGGGGCCATCCGCGAGCTGATGGACGAGGGCGTGATTCGCCACGCCGGCCTCTCGGAGGTCACGGTAGAGGAGATCGAGGCCGCCCGCGAGGTGTTCCCGGTCTCCACCGTGCAGAACCTGTACAACCTGGTCAACCGCAAATCCGAGGCCGTGCTCGATTATTGCGAGAAGGAGAACATCGGTTTCCTGCCGTGGTTCCCCCTGGCGGCGGGCAGCCTGGCCAAAGACGGCAGCGTGCTGGACGAGGTGGCAAAACGCCTGAACGCCACGCCGTCGCAGGTGGCCCTGGCCTGGGTGCTGCGCCGCAGCCCGGTGATGCTCCCCATTCCTGGCACCGGCAAGGTGCGCCACCTGGAAGAGAACGTGGCCGCCGCCAGCCTGACCCTGACCGACGAGGACTTCACGGCGCTCGACGCGGTGGGCCGGCAGGAGTGGGAGAAGAACCAGAAATAATCCCGACTCCGATTGAATCGTTTGCGAAAACGATGGACATCCGAGCGAAGCGAGCAGGAGGAGAACGGGTTCCGGGCGTGGAGTTGGCAAACCGGTGGTGTCCCGGTCTGCTGATGAAACAGAAGGAATCCGTCTCAGGCCTGTGGGCGGGGGCATGAACGTTTTGCTCATCCAGTGACATTTTCCGCCTCGCTTCGCGCCACAATGCCCCGATGAGTTCTGCCGTTTCACCGCCCGTCCTGCGCGCCCTGGTCACCGGAACCCCACCGTACCGGGTGGCGCAGACCGAGATCCGCGAGGCCGCCCGCACGCTGTTTCCCCGGATGGCGGCGCGGCCTCACCTGCTGGACGTGTTCAGCAACGCGCAGATCGACTCGCGGGCGCTGGCCCGGCCGCTGCCGTGGTTTCTGGAACCGCATGGCTTCGGCGAGAAGAACGCGGTGTTTCTGGAGGAAGCCCGCGCTCTAATCACCCGCTTGGGCCGGGAGGCGCTGGCCCAGGCCCAGGTGCGTCCCGCCGACATCGACGCGGTGATCGTGGTCAACACCAGCGGCCTGAGCACGCCCAGCCTGGACGCGTGGCTGATCGAGTCGCTGGGCCTCAGCCGTCACGCGGCGCGGCTGCCGGTGTGGGGGCTGGGCTGCGCGGGCGGCGCGGCGGGGCTGGCGCGGGCCGCCGATCTGGTGCGCGCGGGCTTCCGGCGGGTGCTGTACGTGGCGGCAGAGCTGTGCAGCCTGACGCTGGTGAAGGGCGACGAATCCAAGAGCAACTTCGTGGGCACCGCCCTGTTTGCCGACGGCGGCGCGGCCCTGGTGGTCACGGCCCCGGACGTGCCCGGCCCGCCTCCGCTGCTGTCCATCCACGGCGCGTACAGCACCCTGATCGAGAACAGCGAGGACATCATGGGCTGGGACGTGGTGGACGACGGTCTGAAAGTGCGGTTCAGCCGTGATATCCCCACCCTGGTGCGTGGCATGATGCGTGAGAACGTCGCCGAGGCGCTCGCCGCCCACGGCTGGCCGCGTGAGGGGGTGGACACCTTCGTCGTCCATCCGGGGGGAGTCAAGGTGCTGGCCGCCTACGAAGAAGCCCTGGGCCTTGCGCCGGGAACGCTGGACAGCAGCCGCAAGGTGCTGCGCGAGCACGGCAACATGAGCAGCGCCACCGTCCTGTTCGTGCTGGAGGAGGCGCTCAAGGCGGGGGCGCAGGGCCGCGCCATTCTGAGCGCGATGGGGCCGGGCTTCAGCGCCGAGCATGTGCTGATGGAACTCTGAGGACTGAATGTCCGAAAGCCGGGCCGGAAGACGTTCTGCTTCTGGCCCGGCTGCTGGTTCGGGCGTTCTAGAGCATCTGTCAAAAGTGCTGTTTGCTTTTGACCGAACGGAGTGAGCGAATTTTCCTGGGCATTTGGGACTGATTCAGCTCCGAAGGAGAGAATGGAGGCATCAGAAGTCTTTTTTCTGATGCAGCAATTCGGACAAATGCTCTAGATTTTCTTGTCTGCGTCCACCGTCTTGTCGGGATCGGCCGGAGCGCCGCTGGCTGGCAACCCATCCTTCAGGCCGCCGAAGCTACTGGGATTGATCGCATCGCCCCCCTGCCGCTCGGCGCGGGGGTCCAGGGTGCTGGCCACCTGCTGCGCGGTAGAGGTGGCCGCTCCATCCCCCGCGTGCTTGTCGCTCATGGCGTCCACCACGCCCTGCGCCTCCGCATCACTGGGGGTCTTGGGGGTGCCGGTGTTCCAGGTGTCATTGGTCTGCACATCCGTCTGCGCGACATTCGTCTCGGCCTGTGACTGTGGCTTGCCTTCTCCCATCTTGACGCCTCCTTGACGGTGCAGCTACGAGCGCTGATTGGGGTTTTTCAGGGTGTCCGTGCCGATCACGCTCTCCGGCAGGTTCTCGGCCTGCCTGGCCTTTTCCTGCATACCGGTCTTCTGCACGTCCTTGATGTCGCTCAGGTCGTTGGTGTCCTTCACGCCGCCCTGCGGGCTGCGGCCTTCCTGAGCGGGATGATTGGCCTGCTCGCTGCTGCGGGTGGACTCGGGTTTGCCTTCTCCCATGATCGAACCTCCTTGGGTGATGAGTGGCCCCAGGCTAGGCGAGGTCAGGAGGCACGTGGTGCGACGCGGGTTTACGGAGCTTTGGGGCTTGGGCGCAGGTTGATCCCCTGAAGACGCCTGACCTCGCCTGCGATGAATGCAAACGTGGATGACCGTGGTTCAGGAGTTGCTGCTGTCTGGACTGGCCTCACCTCGTCCTGACGGGCCTGCTTGGCCAGTGGCCCAGGATTCTCTCCATTATCCTGGGCGCAACGATGAAACTCTGGTCCATTCTCGGCCTGATCGCGCTGCTCATTCTGGGAGCGGTGCTGACCTTCTTCACCCTCGCGGCGTCGCTGTTTGCCAGCGACAGCGGCGCGCAGGACCCGGTAGGCGCGCACTTCTCGCAGACCATGTTCACCGTGCTGTACGTCTATCCCGTCTGCGTGACCGCCACGCTGGTCCTGATGGTCCTGCGGCGTGGCAGGCTGGCGCTGCTGGCCGCCGTTTTCCCATTCATCTATGTTTTCGGGGCGTTCATCTACACCGCCGTCGCCACAAAAAATTTCTGATTGCCTCTGCCTTGCCGGGACTGCCCCGATCCGAAAGCAAGAGGCCCCCTCCCGTCTGGAAAGAGGCCAGTATACGGACTCCGATTGAAAGGTGTTGAAGACACCTGGAAATCCGAGCGAAGCGAGCAGGAGAAAAACGGGTTCCGGACGTGGAGTGTAGAAATCGGAGCTGTCCCGATTTCTACACGAAACAAACGGAATCCGTATAACGGGTCTGATCTACAGCCGGTGCCCCAGCAGCCGCAGCCCCATGAACACCACGAACACGGTGCCGCCCTCGTGCGCGATCACGCCCAGCGGCAGCGGGATATGCCCGGCCACCGCCAGCGGCGCAATCAGCAGGATCACCCCGAAGGCAAAGGCCAGGTTCATGAACACGGTGCGGCGGGCGTCCTTCGCCAGTTTCACGGCCCCGGCCAGCTTGCCCAGATCGTTTTTCATCAGCACCACGTCGGCGCTTTCAATCGCCACGTCGGTGCCGCTGGCGACGGCAATGCCCAGATCGGCGCGGGCCAGGGCGGGCGCGTCGTTCACGCCGTCGCCCACCATCGCCAGCGGGCCGGGCAACTCGCCCATGATCCGCAGTTTGTCCTCGGGCAGCAGCTCGGCGCGGTACTCGGTCAGGCCGATCTGGGCGGCCACGGCCTGGGCCACCTCCATCTTGTCGCCGGTCAGCATGACCTGATGGGCCACGCCCGCCGCCCGCAGGCTGGAAATGGCCTCGGCAATGCCGGGGCGCAGCGTGTCGGACACACCCATCACGGCCAGCACCCGCGCGCCTACGCCCACGATCACGCTGCTGCTGCCCTCGGCGTTCAGCTCGCGCAGGGCGGCGTCCTGGGCCGGACTCAGGCTGGCCCCCTCCCGCGTCATCAGGCGGAGGTTGCCCGCCCAGGCCCTTTGGACACTGCCCAGCTCGCCGCCGTTCAGCGTGGCCTCGATGCCCATGCCGGGTACGGCCTGAGCATTTCGCACGGGAACCGGAGCCACGCCCCGTTCACGCGCCAGCGTCACCACCGCCTGCGCAATGGGGTGTTCGCTGTGGCTTTCCAGCCCGGCGGCCAGGGCCAGCGCCCCGGCTTCGCCCCCTTCCATATGCTCGGCGGCCAGCACGCGGGCCACGGTCATCTTCGCCTGGGTCAGGGTGCCGGTCTTGTCGAAGGCCACCGTGTTCACGCGGGCCAGGGCGTCCATCGCCGCGCTGCTCTTGAACAGCACGCCGCCGCGCGCCGCCGCCGCCATCGCGCTGAGCATCACGGCGGGCGTGCTGATGACCACCGCACAGGGGCTGGCCACCACCATGAAGGTCATGGCGCGGTACCACGAGTCGTCCACATTCAAATTAAACCCGTAGCGCAGCAACGCGAAGACCAGCGGCACCAGCACCAGCACCACCGTTGCGTAAGGGCTTTCCCAGCGCTCGGTGACGGTCTCGGTGCGGCTCTTGGCCGTCTGCGCCTGTTCCATCAGGGCCACCAGGCGGGCCAGGGTGCTGTCGCCCGCCGGACGCAGCACCTCGGCCTCCACGCTGCCGTTCAGGTTGACGGTGCCGGAGGCCAGTTCCGCGCCCACCGCCTTGTCGATGGGCAGGCTTTCCCCGGTGATGGGCGACTCGTCCACGGCGGTCTGCCCCCGCGTCACGCGGGCGTCGGCGGCGATGCGCTCGCCGGGCTTGACGATCAGCATGTCGCCAACCCTGATCTCGCCCAGCTCACACCAGCGTTCGCGCCCATCCCGGCGCACGGTGGCCCCCGCCGGATTCAGATCCATCAGGGCGCTGATGGCGTTCTTGGTGCGGCCCATCGCCCAGTCCTGCAGGGTGTTGCTCAGGCTGAACAGGAACAGCAAGATCGCCCCGTCCGCCGCCTGCCCGATGCTCGCCGCGCCCAGGGCCGCCAGCACCATCAGCAGGTCCACGTCCAGCTTGCGTTCCACGAACAGGCTGTGCATCGCCTCGCGCCCGGCGGGAATCCCCCCCGCCAAGTACGCGACGAGGTAGCCCCCCCACATGACGGCGGGTTGCTGGAGGAGATACTGTCCCGTCGCCCCCACCAGCAGCCCCCCCAGGGTCAGGCCCGTCATGAGGACGGCAAAGCGCAGTTGCGGCGAGAGGTTGAAGCGCGGTTGAGGGGTGGGCGCGGTGAAACTGGTGGGGGTAGATGTGGTCACTGGGCCTCCTGGCAGAGAATCCTTAACAGGAATTATTCTCAATAAGCCCATTCTATCTCCCTGCCATGACAAACTCAATGCTTCATCCTGAGCGGAGAAGTCAGGATGGGACGCGGTTTTTCGGCAGTATGTCGTGTGGCGTCGGGCCGGGTGTACGCTCAGTCATGAGACATCTGCTGACGCTGACCCTGGCCGCCACCGTCACGCTCGCTGCGGCGAACGAGCGCATTCCGGTCAACCAGGTGCGCTTCTCCGCCGACTCCTCGCGGGTGATGGTCCTGACTTCGGGGGTGCGGGACGGCTCCGGTTTCGGCACGGCCAGCCTGAAGGTGTTCAGCACGGCGACGGGCGCGCAGCTCTACAGCCGTCAGAAAACAGCAGACGCCGCGCCCAACACCCTGCGCTGGACGCTGCTGACCACGCCCCCCACCCCGGCCACGCTCTCGGCTTACGGATTGACGCCGGGGGTCGTGTCGGCCGCGAAATACAGCCGCGTGTATCCGCGGCCGTTTCCGCAGTGGAGCGACGGTCTGGGCGCGGGACAGACTGGAATCTCCAACGTGGCCCTGTGGTCCGTGCCCGTCCCAATTAAGCTGAACGTCTATACGCTGCCCTCCACCTGCCCCTACGGCGATCTGCTGGGGCCGGGGAATGCGCCCACCGGCTTCCGCCTGACCGTGAACACGCAGACCATCCACCAGGACTTGAGTCTGCCCGCAGACCGCCTGTGCGCCGCCCGTTACTCGCTGGAGCGGGTGGACGTGCGCGGCAACCGCGTGCTGGTGACCGTGCGGGCCTACGGGTCGGGCTTCGAGGGACCGGACGCGGTGCCGGTCTTTATCGCGGCGACGCTGCGTTAAGACCCTTCACCTACAAGCTCTCGCAACTCCCCTCTGCAAGCAGGGCGGCGACTCTCCCCGTGGTAGGGAGCCAGGAGCGATAGTTTGATCGGTCCATTACCCGCCTGCATGGGCCATGGAAAAGCCCTCTCCAGGGAGAGAGCGTTCCGTACCCGTCCGCGTCCCGGTGACTCGCCTTACGCCTGCCCCACCACCGCCTGCATCAGCGCCCGCATGGCGTCCAGTTCCTCGGTGTTGACTGAGTGGCCTAGCCCCGGAAAGACGCGGGCGTCCACCTTCGCGCCGCGCGAGCGCAGCAGCTCCTCGCTGGCCTGGAAGCGGTCCAGCGGAATATGCGCGTCGTCCGGGGCCACGCCCATGAAGACCGGTAGACCGTCCAGATCGCCGGTCTCGTCCAGCGTGATCAGCGCGCCGCTCAGGGCCACAACGCCGCCCAACCGCGCCCGGCTGCGGCTGGCGTATTCCAGCGCCAGGCACGCGCCCTGGCTGAAGCCCCCCAGCACCACGTTCTGCGGCGGGATGCCCTGCGCCTCCAGCTCGCCCAGCAGGGCGTCCACCGTCGCCAGCGCGGCGTCCAGGTAAGGCTGATTCTGTTCCACCGGGGCCAGGAACGACTGTGGATACCAACTGTTGCCGTCCGCCTGCGGGGCCAGGTAGGTGAAGGCGCTCAGGTTCAGGTCCCCCTCCAGCGACAGGATGTCCTGCGCCGTGGCGCCGCGTCCGTGCAGCAGGATGGCCGCCACGCGCGCCTCGCCCAGCGGGCGTCCGGCGGTCAAGACCTGAATGCTGGAGGGCGCGTCTTCCTCGTGAACCGGTGGTGTTGTCCCCAGCTCCCGCGTGCCCAGCGTCACGCCGTACTCGGGGCTGGTGATGCGCGGCAGGTGCGCCTCGATGGTGGGACGGCGGGCCTCGTACCACGCGGGCAGCTTGAGGTGCTGGCCCAGCTCGTCCACCGGCTCGTCATCGGGAAAGCCGGGGGCGTCGGTGGCGATCTCGAACAGGATGCCGTTGCTCTCCCGGAAATAGATGCTGTGGAAGTACTGGCGGTCCTGCACCGGGGTGGGCCGGAAGCCCGCTGCCATCAGGCTTTCCATGTACGCGGCCTGCTGCTCGTCGTCGCGGGTCCGCAGGGCGACGTGATGCACGCTGCCCGCCCCGAACGAGCCGCGCGGTTGGCCGGGCCGTTCCACCACGTCCACGAACAGGCCCACACCTGCGCCTCCATCGTCATCGCCGCTTCCCCGGAAGCGGGTGCGCTGGCCCTCGGCATCGTCCTCGCTGCCCATTTCGGTGAAGCCCAGTTGGCCCACCAGCAACTCGCGCACGGCCCCGGTGTCCCGCACCCAGCCGGTGACCGAGTGAAAGCCGCGCAGGGCGTGTTCGCTGGGGATGGGCGAGGCGGGCCACTCTTCCACGGGTGCGCCGTCCTCGAAGACCAGTTCCACCCAGGTGCCGTCCGGGTCGTCCACCGTCAGCATGGGGTGACCGAAGCGCTGGCCCCCGCGCACCTTCAGCCCCAGTCCGGTCAGGCGGCCCAGCCAGTAGTCATACGAGGCCGCCGGGGCGCTGTAGGCCGTCGCCACGATCTCGCCGTTGCCGCGCACGCCGCGCGCCGCGCCGGGCCAGGGAAAGTGGGTCATGATCGTCCCCGGCTGCCCGGTGCGGTCCCCGTAGTACAGGTGATAGGTGCCGGGATCGTCGAAGTTGACAGTCACCTTAACCATGCGCTGCCCCAGCACCCTGGTGTAGAAGTCGATGTTGCGCTGCGGGTCGCTCGCCATCACCGTGACGTGGTGCAGACCCTGAACCGGGGAAGTCTGGCTTAAAGAGGAGGAAGTCATAGCGAGATTATAGCTTAACGTTGAACGATTTTCAACAACAATATGAATCCCTGGGAAAACTGGTTCTGGGTCTTCAGCACGCAGCTTCTGGATGGGTCATCCAGATGAAGGTGAAACAGAAATGCCTTGCCTCAGCGCATTAACCGAAAGAGCGGAGGCGTCACGTCAGCAAAGGACACTTTTGGGGGGATTCACACTGCTCCCAGACGTGTCCTGATTCAGGCAATGTTCTGAATTCACTTTGATTGTCGGTTGATGGGCGAGGGCGTCTGCCCCCAATTGCTACTCGGGTTCAGACCAGACCCTTGACCAGGAACACGGCCACCAGACCTGCCAGTGCCAGCAGCGCGGCCACGCTCAGGCGGCGGTCCCGGTTCCACGCGGCCACGGCCACCCACAGCGCCGCCAGCACCGGCACGGCGCCAATCCAGGCCACCCCCACGGCGGCCAGATCTGGAAACAGCACGCCGACGGCCAGCAGCGCCACGCCCACCCAGAATCCGGCCGGATACAGCCACGACGGCAGTCCGGCGATTTCAGATTGTGGTTCGGTCATGCGTTCCCCCAGTACTTCCACAGCAGTTGCACCGCGGTAAAGATCAGCAGCAGGCTGAACACCAGTTTCAGCCGGTCCGCAGGAATGCGGCTTTGCAGCCCCGCCCCGGCCCGCGCGCCGATCAGCACGCCCAGCGCCACCCCGGCGGCCAGCCGCAGGTCCAGCAGCCCCCCCGCCTGATAGACCAGCGCGTTGCCCACGGCGGTCAGGCCCATGATGAAGGTGCTGGTGGCAATCGCCTGTCGGATCGGCAGGCCCGCCATCAGGTTCAGCACCGGCACCTGCACCGTGCCGCCGCCGATGCCCAGCAGGCCACTCATGATGCCCGCAAAGGTCATGGCTGGGGTGACCATGCGGCTGGGCTCGCGCTCAACCTCCACCCGTTTCAGGCCGCGCAGCAGGTTGTAGGCCGAGTACAGCAGCAGCGCGGCGAACACGCTGGCCACCGCCTGTGCGGGCAGCACCAGCCCCAGGAAACTGCCCACCGCGCCGCCCACGATGGTGTAGGGCGAGAGCAGGTAGCCGGTGCGGGCGCGCACCAGCCCGCGTTGCAGGTACGCGGCGGCTCCGCTGAGGCCCACCGCCAGCACCCCGATCTGACTGATGGCGATGGCCTGCCCAATGGTGATCTCCTGTCCCAGGCGCGGCAGCACGAATTCCAGCGCGGGCACCACCACCACGCCGCCGCCCAGCCCCAGAATTGCGCCCAGTACCCCGGCCAGCAGGCCCACACCGATCACAGCCAACGTCACGGCGGAAATCATCGTTGTCTCACGGCCCAGAGGCTAACACGGGCGGGAGGCGAGAGAAACGGTCTGTCCGCCTCAAGGCCACTGTGAAGCGAATGCCCGCACTTTGGTTTCTGGTGGAACGACGGCGAACCGTCAGGAATCGAAGCGGAGGAGCGGAGCGCCGGATCAGGTGCCACGCTCCTCCGCACGCCCCCCCTACAGTGCAGATTTAACGGCGCAGACGTTCGAGCTGAGCCGCGCCATCCTTCAACTCACCCATGTCCGAACGCGAAAGGGAAGGCTGAGAGGTCTCTAGGGCGGCCATCAACCGGGCCTTTGCCACGGCCTTCTGATTGCTGGAGAGAGTGGACGTTTTGGCGTTCGGATCTATGTTGGTACGGACCATTCCGAAATAGCCCTCGGTCTCAACGTCACCGCTCAGATTGAATGTCGCTGCTTCCCCGGCAAAGAAAGGGTTGCCCTTCTCGTCTGGACTGAACGCCCCGTCAGCGTCAATGGCGATCAGGTAGGACTTGACCTCGCTGCTGTCATGGAAAAAGGCGTTCGTCAGCGCTTTCTGCCCGTCCAGTGTGAGTTCACCGATGAACGCTTCTCCTCTCATCTCGGGCATGGGACGCGCCTTCAGATAGGTTCCGTCGCCGAGCATTTGGCCCTCCCTCCCCTTGTATTCACCGTTAAAGATGACCGTACCCTCGCCAACCACGCTGGTCTCGGGTTTCGCCAGATCGGTGAACAGCACCCAGTAATACTGGCCCTGGTAAGCCGTGGATTTGGGCGGCGTGGTATCGGCAGGCTGAGGGCTCCCCCCACCACCACAGGCGGCCAGCAGGAGCGCGGAGCTGAGGAGGGGCAGAAAAAGTTTTTTCACATCCTTAGGGTAGAGCGCCCGGGGCAGAACCGGGAGATGATTTGCCTTCTCAAGCCTGTCTACCCGTTCTCGCGCCACCAATCGTCAAACGGCGTCACCGGCACCGTCCGTTTGTGGCGGGTGTTGAGGTACATCCGTTCCAGACGCTGGGCCACCTCCTCGGCCACCTCCTGGCCTTCCAGATAGTCGTCGATCTGGGCGTAGGTCAGGCCCAGGGCCACCTCGTCGGGCACGCCGGGGCGGTCATCTTCCAGGTCGGCGGTGGGCACCTTGCGCCAGGTGCGCTCGGGGGCGCCCAGATGCTGCAACAATTGCGCGCCCTGGCGTTTGCTCAGACCGCTCAGAGGGGTCACGTCCGCGCCGCCGTCGCCGTACTTGGTGTAGAAGCCGGTGATCGCCTCGGCGGCGTGATCGGTGCCGACCACCAGCAGCCCGTCCTGCCCGGCCAGCGCGTACTGCGCCACCATGCGCTCGCGGGCCTTGATGTTGCCGCGCACGAAGTCGCGCAGGCGTTCCCCGGTGGCCGCGTGGGCCGCTTCCGCGCTGGCGTCCGCCGCCGCCTGAATATTCACGGTCAGGCAGCGGTCCGGGCGGATGAAGTCCAGCGCAAGCTGCGCGTCGGCCTCGTCGCTCTGAGTGCCGTAGGGCAGCCGGACGGCGGTGAAGGTGGCCTCATGCCCCGCCTTCCGCAGCCGCTCGGCGGCCAGCTGGCACAGCCGTCCGGCCAGCGTGCTGTCCTGCCCGCCGCTGATGCCCAGCACGAGGCCGCGCGCCGGAGTGCTGCGCAGGTAGTCGGTCAGAAAGGCCACGCGCCGCTCGACTTCTGTGGCCGGATCGATCTGGGGCAGCACCTGCAACTCTCGGCGGATGCGCTCACGCAGGCCAGCGGGGGCCGTCTGGGTCATGGCCCGAGTATCGGGCGACGGGTGGGCCAGGGCCAGCCGTGTGGGCTTGAGATTGCTGTCATGTTGCGGCGGACGGGGCGGGGCAGCCTCTACACTTTTCCCGTGATCCCCTCCGCGCTGCTGACCGACCTGTACCAGCTCACCATGATGCAGGGCTACTTCGCCAGTGGGCTGCACACGCAGACGGCGGTGTTCGACATGTTCTTCCGGAAATTGCCGTACCAGGGGGGCTACGCGGTCTGGGCCGGGCTGGAGGAACTGCTGGAGACCCTCGAAACCCTGCGCTTCACAGAGGACGAATTGGCGTATCTGGACACGCTGGGTCTGTTCCGTCCCGACTTCCTGGCTGCCCTGCGTGACTGGCGCTTCTCCGGCCAGATCAATGCCTTCGCCGAGGGCCGCGTGGTGTTCGCGCACGAGCCGTTGCTGACCCTCACCGCCCCGCTGTGGGAGGCTCAGCTCATCGAGACCATGCTGCTGAACACCCTCAACTTTCAGACCCTGGTGGCGACAAAAGCGGCCCGCTGCGTGCTGGCCGCCGCCGCCAGTCCCCATGGCGGCGAGGTGATCGAATTCGGCACCCGCCGTGCCCAGGGGCCGGACGGGGCGCTCAGCGCGGCGCGGGCCGCCTTCGTGGGCGGGGCCACGGGCAGCAGCAACGTGCAGGCCGGGCAGCGCTTCGGCCTGCCCCTGACCGGCACGCACGCCCACGCCTGGGTGGAAAGTTTTCCCGACGAGCTCAGCGCCTTCCGGGCCTACGCGCGGGTCTACCCCGACAGCACCACGCTGCTGCTGGACACCGTGGACACCCTGAACAGCGGGCTGCCGAATGCCCTGACAGTGGCCCGCGAGTTGCGCCGGAGTGGTCATGAGCTGCGCGGCGTGCGGCTGGACAGCGGCGACCTGGCCTACCTGTCGCGCACGGTGCGCGCGGCGCTGGACGGAGCTGGATTTCCGGACGTGAAGATCGTCGCCAGCAACGACCTGTCCGAAGGGGTGATCGCGGCCATCATCGCCGAGGGCGGACGGGTGGACGTGTACGGCGTCGGCACCCAGCTGGTCACGGCAGGCGGGACGGGAGGCGGGGCGCTGGGCGGCGTGTACAAGCTGGCGCAGCTGGACGGACGGCCCCGCATGAAGCTGACCGGCGATCCGGTCAAGTCCAGCCTGCCGGGCGTCAAGCGGGTGTGGCGGGCGCAGGCCGAGGATAAAACCTTCGGCTGGGACGTTCTCACGCTGGGCGAGGCGCCGCAGGCCGGGCAGCTCGTGACCGATCCCACCAACCCGCTGCGTTCGGCCCGGCTGCCTGCCACGCTGACGTGGGAAGACGCCCGCCAGACCGTGATGGCCGGCGGTGGGCGTACCCAGCCCGCCGGGACGCTGCCCGAAATCCAGGCCCGCGCTCACTGTGAACTGGCCCGCCTGCCCGCCGAGACGCGCCGCCTGCTCAACCCGCACGTCTACCGCGTCAGCCTGGGCGTGGACGTGTCGGGGCTGCGCGACTCGGTCAGCGCAGGCTTGCGGGCTGAATTGAAGTGAACCCGCCTGCCGGCGCGGTGTACGTGGGGCGGTTCCAGCCCCCGCACGCCGCCCATGTCGGCAGCGTGCTGCACGCGCTGGAGGCGGCCCCGCGCGTGCTGGTGCTGCCCGGCAGCGCCAATCTGGCCCGCAGCGTCCACAACCCCTGGAGCGCCCCCGAGCGAGCGAGCATGTTCCGCGCCGTCCTGCGCGAGGCCGGGGCCGATGTGCGGCGCGTGACCTTCCGCCCGCTGCCCGATCATTTCGACGCGGAACGCTGGGCCGCCGAAGTTCGTGCCCAGGCCGCCAGCGTGTTCGGCCCGGCGGCGGCGCTGGCCCTCGTCGGTTTCGAGAAGGACGCCAGCAGCGCCTACCTGCGCTGGTTCCCCGGCTGGTCTCGCCTGAACGTGCCACAGACGCCGGAGCTGAATGCCACCGATCTGCGCCGCGCGCTGTTCGAGGGTCAGCCGCTGCCCCCCGCCGTGCCCGCCGCCGTCCGGGCTTTTCTGGAAGCCTTTGCCCACACCCCCGCCTTCACCCGCCTCCAGGCCGAGTGGCGGGCGGTGGCGGCGGCCCGCGCGGCCCTGCCACCCGGCGTCCATCTGGCCGAGGAACGCTGGCTGTGGCGGGCAGAGGAGAGGGTGATGCTGCACACCCGCCCTGGCCCCATCGGGCAGGGCTTGTGGGAGCTGCCGGGCCACGTGCTGCCGCCAGGCCAGCCGCCCCGCGCCGGGGCAACGGCGGTGTTCGATCATCCGGCCCGCGCGCTGGTGGCCCCGACGGCCGCGCATATTTACCTTGCTGAGCCGCCTCCTGCCTTCGCCTGCCACGCGGTTCCTCTGACCACCGCTCTGGCCCGCCCGCGCCGTTTTTCTGAGGATCATCACGTCATCCTGACGCGGCTGCTGGGACTGGGCTGAGGGCGCTTACAGTAGCACCACGTCCACCACCTCTCCGACTTCCACCGCGCCGCCCTCCGGCACGATCACCAGCGCGTCCGCGTCGCTCAGCGAGCGCAGGATGCCGCTGCCCTGGGCGCCGTAGTCGCCCACCTCGCCCTCCCGGATCACGCCGCGCCAGAAGGCGGTCTTGTCCTTCAGGCCACGGAAGGGCGTGGCCGCACGCAGCTTTAAGCTCTGTACCGGCTGCCCGGTCAGGGCCGGGCGCACGATCACGTGAAAGACCACCAGACTGCTGACCGGATTCCCCGGCAGGCCGAACACCGGCAACCCGTTCCAGCCGCCCAGGATGGCCGGGCCACCGGGCCGCATCCTGACCTTCCAGAACGAGACGCTGCCGTGTTCGACGAGCAGGTCACGCATGAAGTCGTACCGGCCCATGCTGACGCCGCCGCTGGTGAGCAGCACGTTCGCGCCGCCCGCTGCCCCGAGGGCCGCCTGCAGCGACGCGGGGCTGTCCGGGGCGTGGCCCAGTTCGATGACCTCGCAGCCGCTCTCCTGCAGCATGGCCGACAGCCCGACGCGGTTGCTGTCGTACACCTGACCGGGTTTCAGGGGCAGTCCAGGCTCGATGACCTCGTCCCCGGTGGAGAGCAGCGCTACGCGCATCCTGCGGCGCACCGGCACCCGCGCGTGGCCCAACGCGGCGGCCAGGGCCACCCGTGGGGCGCTCAGGCGCAGTCCGGCCCGCATCACCACCTCGCCCGCGCGGAAGTCGCCGCCCTCGGGGCGCACGTCGCCGGGGAAGGCGGGGCGCCGCAGCAGAACGTGTTCGGGGCCGTCGTCCTGCAATTCCTCGACGGGGCAGATGGCATCCACCCCGGCGGGCAGCGGCGCCCCGGTGTAGATCCGCACGCACTCGCCCGCGCCTACCGTTCCGTCAAATGGCACCCCGGCGCGGCTCTCCCCGGCGATCCTCAGCCGAACGGGCGTCTCGGCGCTGGCGCTCAGCGTGTCGGTCTCGCGGGCGGCAATGCCGTCCAGGGCGCTCTCGGTGGCGCTGGGGTGGCTGACCCGGGCTTCCAGATCGGCGGCCAGGGTGCGGCCCAGGGCCTGGGCGACGGGCACGGTCTCGGTGCCCAGGGCGGGCAGCAGCGCGGACAGCATCTCGCGGGCCTCGGTCACGCTGACGTGCATGGGAAACGGGGGGTGGGGCATGAGGAACAGCATAGAGGGCGGCGCGCGGCGGGCCGCCGTTCCCACCCCCCGCCGCGTCCAACCCACTACCCTGTGCCTATGAAGCTCTACACCAAGACAGGCGACGGCGGCACCACCGGACTGTACGGCGCGGATCGCGTGAGCAAGACGCACCCGCGCGTGGAAGCCTACGGCACGGTGGACGAATTGAACAGCGCCATCGGTCTGGCCCGCGCCCACAACACCCGCAGCCACAAGCCCGACGCCGCGCTGGACCAGGATCTGGAATACCTGCAAAACGCCCTGTTCGATCTGGGCGCGGACCTTGCCACCCGGCCCGGCACCACCTACGAGAAGAAGATCAGCCGCATCGACGCCCAGGACTCCGCGTTTCTGGAAGCCATGATCGACCGCTATCAGGAGGCCGCGCCGCCCTTCACCGGCTTCGTCCACCCCGGTGGCACGCCCGCCGCCGCCACCCTGCACATCGCCCGCACGGTGGCCCGCCGCGCCGAACGAGAGGTGATCCGCCTGCTGGAAGTGGAGGAGGCCAACCGCGAGGTGCAGATCTACCTGAACCGTTTATCGGACCTGCTGTTCGTGATGGCGCGCGCGGCCAATCAGGCGGCGGGCATCGAGGAACACGCCTGGCTGGTCAAGGGACGGCGCTAGGCTTCAGGTCTAGCCCCCGCCCAGGATCACCCGCACAATCTCCTGTGCCCCCGCCTGTGCCTGCTGAATGGTCAGCCCGCCGTAGCCCAGCAGCAGGGCGTTGGGCACGGCCCCGGCGAAGGTGTAGGTGTCCAGTGTGGAGACGTGAACACCGCGCCTGGACAGTTCGGCGGCCACGGCCCGCGCGTCCAGCGGCGGCGACAGGAACAGGCAGACGTGCAGCCCGGCCTCGATGCCGCCCAGCGTGGCGTGCGGAGCCAATGGTTCCAGAATCTGGGTCAAGACGGCCCGCACTCCCGCGTGCCAGCGGCGCGTGCGGCGGATGTGGCGGTCCAGCTCGCCGGTCTTCAGCAGGTGCAGCAGCGCGTGCTGAACGGGCAGCGGGTGGCCCGAATCCAGCAACGTGCGGGCGCGCACCAGCGCGGGCAGCAGCGCGGGCGGGCAGATCAGGAAGCCGGTGCGCAGGCCCGGCGTCAGCACCTTGGACAGCGTGCCCAGGTATAGGACGCGGCCCTGTGAGTCCAGACTCGCCAGCGTGGGCAGCGGCGGCGCACCGTAGCGGAACTCGCCGTCGTAGTCGTCCTCCACAATCAGGGCGTCATGCCTGGCGGCCCACTCCAGCAGGGCCAGTCGGCGCGGCACGCTCATGCGCCCGCCCAGCGGAAAGCTGTGGCTGGGGGTCACGTAGGCCAGGCGGGCGGGGGGCGTGTCGGCGGTGATCACGGGGCCGTCCACGTCCTGCCCCAGCGGGATCAGGCTGTGTCCGGCGTCCACGATGGCCTGCCGCGCCGCGCGGTAGCCGGTGGCCTCGAACAGCACCCTGGACTGCGGGGGCAGCAGTTTCAGGATCAGGTTCAGCGCCTGCAGGGAACCCGCCGTGACCAGCACCCGCCCAGCCGCCGCGCCCAGCCCGCGTGACCGGGCCACGAGGGCGGCCAGCGCCGCGCGCAGTTCGGGTTCGCCCGCCGGATCGCCGTAGTCGCCGGCCACGTCTGCCCGCGCCGCCGCCGCCCAGGCCTGCCGCCACGCCCGCGTATCCAGCGTGGCCGTCGTCGCCACGCCCACCCGGAAGTGGACGCCTCCGGGGCGCGGGGGGCCGTCCACCGGGGCCGCCTGCGGGGCCACGAACCAGCCGGGGGCGCCGCCCTCGCCTGTCCGGGGCTGGGCGGCCTGCGCCGCGCCTGCCGAAACGCGCGTGCCCCGGCCCACTGCCGCCTCCAGCGTGCCGTCGGCCACCAGTTCGGCGTAGGCGTCGGCCACCACGCCGCGCGTGACGCCCAGTTCGGCGGCCAGCGTGCGCGAGCCGGGCAGCCTCAGCCCAGCGGGAAGCGCGCCCGACAGCGCCGCCACCCGCAACCCCTCGGCCAGTTGGGCGTGCAGAGGCTGGACGCCGTCCCGGTGCAGGGCCAGCGCCACGGGCAGGCTGTCCAGAAGTGGACTGCTCTTTTTGGGCCGAAGTGGAGCTTCGCGGGGGGCCACCATGCGGCTAGTCTACGGCCATGAGCGGCTTCTACGATCCCCGGCAGCGTGACCCCAGCGTCAGCCGCCGCCCGCAGAACCGCCGGGACGACGCCTGGATTCGGGACCTGCTGGCCCGCGTGGGGATCGGACGGGTGGCGACGGTCTGGCAGTCGGGGGACGGGCAGCCCTTCCCCTTCATCACGACGCTGGCCTACGCCTACCGCCCCGAAACGCACGACATCGTGTACCACACCAACATCACCGGGCGGCTGTGGGCCAACACCGGGCAGGGCCACCCGGCCACCTTCGAGGCCATGGAAATCGGCGCTCTCCTGCCCAGCAACTCGCCGCTGGAACTGAGCGTGCAGTACCGCAGCGTCGTGGCCTTCGGCGCGGCTCGCCTGCTGACCGACCGCGAGGAGGCCCGCGAGGCCCTGCGTGTCCTCTCCGAGCGGCTGTTTCCTGACCTGCGCGTCGGCGAGCAGACCCGCCCGATTCTGGACAGCGACCTGGCGCGCACGAGTGTCTACTCGCTGGCGGTGGAACGCTGGAGCGGCAAGGAAAACTGGCAACCGGGGGCAGATCAGACCGACGACTGGCCCGCGCTGACGCCGGAACTGGCCCGTCTGCGTCCGGCCCTTCCCAACCCCGCCGTCCCCGATCCCGCTAGAGTCAGGCCGTGACCCGTCAGGACGCCCTGCAACTGTTTGCGCTCTCCGCCGTGTGGGGCATCTCGTTCCTGCTGATCAAGTGGGGGGGCGAGGTGTTCCCGCCGCTGTGGGTGGCGCTGCTGCGCTGCGTGTTCGGCGCGGCGGTGCTGTGGCTGGCGCTGCGGCTGGGCCGCCACACGCTGCCGCCCGCCCGGTTGTGGAAACCGCTGCTGCTGGTGGCCTTTTTCAACAACGTGGTGCCGTGGACGTTCTTCGCGTGGGGCGAGCTGAGCGTCTCCAGCAATATCGCCGCCATCCTGAACGCCACCACGCCGCTGTTCACGCTGCTGATCAGCCTGGGCGTGCGCGAGATCGCCCCCAGCGCCCGCGTGATCCTGGGCGTGCTGATCGGCCTGGGCGGCGTGGGCCTGACCGTCTTCGGCGGCCTGAGCGGCGGCCACGCCTCGGCCCTGGGCGTCACGGTGCTGGCGGCGGCGGGGCTGGGCTACGCGGTGGCGACGGTGATTGCCAAGCGCACGCTGAACGGCCTGAACCCGGTGGGGCTGGCGACGACTCAGCTCTCGCTGGCCGGATTGATGCTGCTGCCCGCCGCCCTCCTCGGCTCCGCGCCGTCCGCGCTGACCTCGCAGGCCGTGCTGTCCATGCTGTTTCTGGGCGTCTTCGGCAGCGGGTTTGCCTACCTGCTGTATTACGGCCTGCTGTCGCGCATCTCCAGCACGCAGGTGGTGGCGGTCACGTACCTGCTGCCGGTCTGGGGGCTGTTCTGGGGCGCGGTGGCCGGCGAGCGGGTGGGCGTGCTGTCGGTGGTTGGCGTGGGCGTCATCCTGGCCGGGTTGGCGCTGCTGAACCTGCGGCCCAGGCGTGCCCGTCCGCCGGTTCCGGTCTGATTGCCCTTCACCGTGTCCAATCGGCTGGACACCTCACCGATTTTCCCATTTCTGACGCCTACACTGAGGCAAACGGAGGACTGTATGACTGCAACCCCTGAAAGCAAGCCCCACAGCAAGTGGCTGGACGCCGAACTCAAGTACGACAGTGGCGTGTACAACAAGCATGAAGTCGTGATGGTGCGCGGCCTGGGCGCCACGGTCTGGGACGAGAACGGGCGCTCGTACATCGACTGCGTGGCCGGCTACGGCGTCGCCAACATCGGTCACAGCCACCCGGACGTGGTCAAGGCCATCCAGGAGCAGGCGGGCAAGCTGATGATCATGCCCCAGAGCGTGCCCAACGACAAGCGCGCCGAATTCCTGCAGGAACTTGTGGGCGTGCTGCCCCAGGGGCTGGAGCGCGTGTTTCTGTGCAACTCCGGCACCGAGGCGATGGAGGCGGCCAAGAAGTTCGCCATCACCGGCACGGGCCGCCAGCGCTTCGTGAGCATGAAGCGCGGCTTTTCCGGGCGCAGCCTGGGCGCGCTGGCCCTGACCTGGGAACCCAAGTACCGCGAACCCTTCGGCGACGCCGTGGACAACAAGAACGTGGACTTCGTGACCTACGGCAACATCGAGGAACTGCGCGCCGCCGTGACCGATCAGACGGCGGCCGTGATCCTGGAACCCGTGCAGGGCGAGGGCGGCGTGCGCCCCGGCACGATGGAATTCATTCAGGAAGCCCGCCGGATTACCAAAGAGAAGGGCGCGCTCCTGATCATGGACGAGATCCAGACCGGCTTCTGCCGCACCGGCAAGATGTTCGCCACCGAACACTTCGGCGTGACCCCCGACGGCATGACGCTGGCCAAGGCGATGGCCGGGGGCGTGCCCATCGGCGCCTTCGTGATGACCGCCGAGGTGGCCGACCGCATGCCTGCCGGCGGCCACGGCACCACTTTCGGCGGCAACCCGCTGAGCATGGCCGCTGGCATCGCCGCCATCCGCGCCATGAAGCGCGAGGGCATGGCCGAGCAGGCCCGCGAGAAGGGCGCGTACTTCATGGAGCGGCTGCGCGCCATCGACTCGTCCAAGATCCGTGAGGTGCGCGGCATGGGCCTGATGATCGGGGTGGAACTCAAGGAGAAGAGCGCGCCGTACATCACCGCCCTGGAACACGATGAGGGCGTGCTGGCGTTGCAGGCCACGCCGCTGGTGGTGCGTTTCCTGCCGCCGATCACGATCACGAAGGAGCAGATCGACAGCGTGGTGGACGCTTTCACACGGGTGCTGGGCAGCGTCAACCCGCGGGCCGAGCGGCAGGCCGAGCTGGCGGCCCAGGCTGAGGAAAAGCAGAGCGAGTAATCCCCCACTGCTGGGGACTGGAGGTCACGTCCGTAGACGTGGCCTCCAGCCTTTTTGCATGTCCATGTGAGGCGAACGCGCCCGGCGGCGCAAGGACGCGCGGCAGAGTGTGAAAATCCCTCAGACCCTCCACGGTGAAGTTCCTTACACTGAACCCGTGAAGTTCTGGTTGATGGGGGTAACGGCGACGGTGCTGCTGGGCGGGGCACTGGCGATGGGCGTGGCGGCGAGCTCCGACGAGAAGCTGGCGCCGGGCCTGAGTGTGGCGGGCGTGGATGTGGGCGGGCTGACCCGTGAGCAGGCCATCGCCGCCCTCGGCGAGCGCGCCGCCACGCCCCCGCAGGTCACCGTGACCGCCGGGAAGCAGTCGTGGACGCTGGGGGCCGATCAACTGGGCTGGCACGCCGACGCCGAGACCAGCGTGGCCGCCGCCGAGAAGGTCAGCGCCGCCCGCACCCTGCTGGAGCGCGTTCAGGGCATGCTCGGCCAGCCGCAGCCGCAGAACTTTCCGCTGATCGCCGCCGTCGATCCTGCTTTGGCAAAGGCGGCGCTGACCACCCTGACCGCCAGCCTGAACGCGCCGCCCAGGAACGCCGCCGTCGCCTTCGACAAACAGAAGCTCCGGTACGCCGTGACGGTCAGGGACGCGCCGGGCCGCCAGTACGATGCCGCCGCCGCCGCCACGGTCTACGCCGCCGCGCCCACCGCCACCACCCTCCAGATTCCAGTCCGGGAGTCCAGGGCGCAGTACACCGCCGACGTCCTGCAGGGCTACGTGGACCAGGGCAACGCGCTGATGCGGCCGTTCGGGGCGACGCTGGCCGGCACGGCGCGCAAGGGCGTGCTGACGCCGCTGCAGGTGGCCAACCTGTACTGGGTCAGGCCGCAGGGCATCGTGGCCGACGAGGCGGCCATCAAACGCGCCTTCGCCCTGCTGACGGACTTCATCGATCAGCCCGCGCAGAACGCCCGCTTCGCGTTCAAGGGCGACAAGCCGGTCAAGGTGCCCGAGCAGGCGGGGCGCGTGACCCAGCAGTCGGCCTACGCGGCTTTCCGGGCCACGGTGCTGGACCCGGCCAAGACCAGCATGGTGTTCGCCTCCAAGAAGGTGCGGCCGGAGTTGACCGAGGCGCAACTGCCCGACGCCAGCAAGCTGAGCCTGATCCACACCGGGGTCAGCACCTACTACGGCAGCAGCCCCGAGCGCCGCACCAACGTGGCCAATGCCGCCGCCAAGATCAACGGCGCCGTGGTGCCCGTGGGCGGCACCTTCAGCTTTCTGGACGCCCTGGGCGGGATCACCGCCGACAACGGGTTTGTAGGCGGACTGATCATCAGCGGCGGGCGCACGGTGGACGGGCTGGGCGGCGGCGTGTGTCAGGTCAGCACCACCGTGTTCCGCGCGTTATACGGCGCGGGCCTGCCGGTGGAGGAGCGCAACCAGCACAGCTACCGCGTCGGCTACTACGAGCCGCAGGTGGGCTTCGAGGCCGCCGTCTACGATCCGGGTCTGGATCTTAAGTTTGGCAACGACACGGGCGGCCCGCTGCTGATCAGGACCGTCAACGACGACGCGGCCAGCACCCTGGACGTGCAGGTCTGGGGGGTCAAGCAGGCGCGCAAGGTCACGGTCAGTCCCGCCGTGATCCTGTCGCGCACGCCGCACCCGGCCCCCAAATACGTGGTCAATCCCAAACTGCGCCCCGGCACCACCCGGCAGGTGGACTGGGCCGCCGACGGCTTCAGCCTGTACATCACGCGCACCATCAAGGATGCCAGCGGCGTCCGCACCGACAAGACCAGCACGGTCTACAAGCCGTGGCAGGCGGTGTACGAGGTGGGGCCGAGCTGAGAAGCCGCTGCAAAACACGCCCAATAAACGTGGGTCAGAGACAGCCTCTGACCCACGTCTGCATCTCATCCGGCGTTATTTGACGGGTTTGCGGACGGCGGCCATGATCAGCGAGAAGGCGGCGATCACGAACAGGTAGCTGAGCAGGGAGGCGGCGGGGCTGAAATTGGGGTTCAGCACGTCCAGCGAGAACTTGTAGATGGCGAACGGCACCGCCCAGCCCATCGCGAAGTACGCGGCGCGGCGCAGGAAGTCGCGCGCGACGGCGGCCTGCGGAAAGTAGAACATGGGCACCAGCATGGCCGGAATCAGCAGCAGCTGCACCAGATAGAACCAGATCGGCAGGCGGGCAAAGCCGTATTCCAGGCCGCCGAACACGATATTCAGCGCACCGATGACCAGCCCGGTGATCAGGGCGGTGCGGGGGAGAAAGGAAGGATTCACGCCCGCCATGCTGCCACAGTGGGCGGGTGGCAACTGTCCGGTGACCGCTTGCTGGCCAGCCTGACGCGGCGGCGCCGGTCTGCGCGCCGCCCGGAATGCGAAGCCCGCACCCCTCGCCCCGCCTGTTCCGGCCTATCATCGGTGCCGTGTCTGATCCCGTCCGTTCTCGTTCCAGGCCAGCCGAGCCGTCCGCCGCCGATCCCGCCGCCCTGCCCGATCTGGGCGAGGTCATCCGTGCCGGCGAGTGGCGCCGGGCGCTGGCCGTCTCGCGCCTGAACGCGGCGGACCCCAACCTGCAAGAGGCGCTGGAGACAGTGTTCCGTTTTCAGGAAACGGTGCGGGCGCGGCGTTACCCCTCGGCCCGGCGGGCGCTGACCGACTACCGCGAGGCGCTGGCTGGGAGCGGTGACGCCGCCGAACTGAGCGTGCTGCGCCGCGCCGCCGATCCGGACGCCCTGGGCGCGGCGCTGGACGCCCTGACCGCCCACCTGAAGGAGCCGGATCCGGAGGTGCTGGCCGCCGGCCTGGCCCCGGCGCTGGCCCAGCCGCTGACGCGGGCCGAGGCGCTGAACATTCAGGGCGTGTTGCTGGCGTTGCAGGGCGAGAGCGCCGGGGCCAGGGCGCTGTTCGAGACGGCGCTGGAGGCCGATCCAGGCCACTACCGCGCGCTGACCAACCTGGGCAATCTGGACATCGAGAGCGGGGACCATGCGGGGGCCGAGGCCCGTTACCGCGAGGTGATTCGCCTGAATCCCGAGTACGACGGCGGCCACCACAACCTGGGCGTGGCGCTGCGCCGCCAGGGAAAGATGGGCGAGGCGGTGCGCTCGATCCGCCGTGGGCAGCGGCTGGGCATGAAGCGCTCCAAGGAGGACGCCGACGCCGAGGTCAAGGCGCAGTTCGCGGGCAATCCGCTGTTCAGGGGCCTGCGCTGGGTGCTGCTCGCGGTGGTGATTCTGGTGCTGTTCCTGGCCCTGCGCGGCGCGGTGACCTGAAGCCGGCGTCCGGCGACACAGCCGGGCCAGGGCTTGAAGTGACCCACGGGCCGGTGCGCTATAAGCGGGCATGAGCGAATTCATCCTGAGTCCCGAGGGCGCGCGGCGGGTGGACGCCCGTCTGGAGCGTGCCGGGCTGCTGGACCTGACAATGGAGGAGGCCGGGCGCGCGGTGGCTGACGCCGTGCAGGCCTCGTTTCCGGACGGCCCGGTCCTGGTGCTGGCGGGCGGCGGGGCCAACGGGGGCGACGCGCTGGTGGTTGCCCGGCAGCTGCTGGCGCTGGGCCGGACGGTGCGGGTGCTGGCGCAGCCCGGCAAGCATCCGCTGACCCGGCTGAACCGCCGTCGCCTGCGGGCCGTGGGCGGGGAGGTGCGGCCCCTCCAGGTGGCGGCCCTGCGCCGCGCCGCCGCTTCCGCCGGGGTGCTGGTGGACGGTCTGCTGGGCACCGGCTTCGTGCCGCCGCTGCGTCCGGCCCTGGCCGAGCTGATCGGGGCGCTGAACGCTACCCGCCGTGCGGGTGTGCCGGTGCTGTCCATCGACGTGCCCAGTGGGGTAGAGGCTGCGAGCGCGCAGGAGCCGGAGCCCAGCGTGCGCGCCGACGTGACCGTGACCCTGATGGGCCTTAAGACGGCCCTGCTGTTCGGCGAGGCGGCCACGCGGGCGGGCCGGGTGACGCTGGTGCCGCTGCGCGTGCCGCCGGGGTGGGTGCGCGAGGAAGCTTTTGCCACCCGCCCCGACGACGCGGCGGTGGCGGCGCGGCTGCCCGTTCGCACCTCAGGCGCGCACAAGGGCACGGCGGGGCGGGTCTGGATCGTGGGCGGGCATCCCGGCACGGTGGGGGCGGCGGCGCTGGCGGGACTGGGGGCGCTGCGGGCCGGGGCGGGGCTGGTCACGGTGCATTCGCTGGCCGAGGTGCCCCTGGTGACGCCTGAGCTGATGGTTCAGCGGCACGTGGACTGGGATCAGGCCCTGCCCGCGCTGCGGGCGGTGGGTCTGCCGGACGCTGTAGCGCTGGGCATGGGCCTGGGGCCGGAGGCCGTGCGGGTGGCCCGCGAGGTGCTGACCTGGGGCATCCCCACCGTGCTGGACGCCGACGCCCTGCACCCCGAACTGGCCGGTCAAGGCCACCCCGAATGCCTGTGGACCCCGCATCCCGGCGAGGCGGCGCGGCTGCTGGGCACCCGCACGGCAGACGTCACCCGTGATCCGCTGGCCGCGGCGCGGCGCCTGCAGACCCTGCTGGGCGGCACGGTGGTTCTCAAGGGCGGCCCCAGCGTCGTCGCGTCGGCGGGCGCGCTGAGCGTGTCACGCGGCGGGCATCCCGGCATGGCTTCCGGGGGTATGGGGGACACGCTGTCGGGCATTCTGGCGGCGCTGCTGGGACAGGGACTGAGTGCCGCCGACGCCGGTGTGGCCGGGGTGCGGCTGCACGCCCGCGCGGGCGAACGCGCCGCCAGCACGCACGGCTACGGCCTGATCGCCACCGACGTCTCGGATCAGCTGGGCGCGGCGTGGCTGGACCTCGCGGCCGACGCGCCGCCGCCTTGATAAAGCTGGGCGCGGCCCGCAAATGTGTGACTCCGGTAAGACGCCCGGTGCTACGTTGCTCATATTCATGCAGGGACTTCTTGAGGACCTTCCGCTGCTGGGCATTCTGGAGCTGATTCACACCACCCGGCAGACCGGGGTGCTGGACGTTCAGGCCGACGTGCCGTACACCGTCACCTTCGTGTCCGGTGAGATCATCTCGGGCGGGATCCTCGACTGGATGGGGCTGGACGCGCTGTACGCCAGTCCGCTGCTGCCGGACAGCGGCACCTTCGACTTCGCGCGCCGTCCAGTGGCCGGAACGCCGCTGGGGCCGTACGGGCACCTGACCACCGACTGGGCGCGCGTCAGCGACGAGTGGGAAAAGATCTGCGAGGTCATCGGCAGCCCCAGCCGCTGCTTTCAGGGCGACCTGTTCCCCTTTGAGGGCCAGGGCGGCGGCTCGGTGCGCGGCGCAGCCAGGGAGCTGGACATTCCGGTGTTTCAGGCGGCCCAGCTGGTCGTGGGGGCCATGAAGCAGGGGCGGCTGCGGCCCCTGGACCGCTACGAATGGCACCGGCTGAGGCTGCAACCCACCGGGCCGCGCGCCCGGACGCACCCGGTGGCCCGCCACCTGAACGGCAAGCGCACGCTGGGCGAGGCCACCGGGGCGGGCCTGCCCCAGCGCGACGTGCGCGACTATCTGCTGGACGAACTGCGGCTGGGCCTGCGCTTTCCCGGCAGCGGCTGGGTGCTGCGCGATCTGGTCTGGGAGCAGAAACACAGTGCCGTCGCGGCGGACGCTTTGCTGCAGTACCAGCTGTAGCGCTCAAGTCCGGCGGTCCCCAGGAGCCGTGCAGGGTCGGGCACCGGTTTTGCTCAGCTCAGCAGCTCAGGCTCCGGGCAACCTCAGCAGACCCTCCAGCGCGGCATAGGCGTCCGGACGGGCCAGAAAGACCAACTCGTCGTCGGGTGTCAGGCGCACTTCGGGGTGGGGCAGCCGCACCGTGCCGTCACGCACCAGCCCCACCACCTCCACCCCTGGCGGCAGGCTCAGCAGCTTGAGGCGGGCGCCGCGCCAGCTGGGCGGCACGCCCCGGCGGTACAGTTCGCGTTCACTGGAAGGGGGTTCGGTGGGGGTCTCGGCAGCGGCGGCGGGCGGCCCGTCATAGCGGACGGCCGGCGCATCCTGGACAGCCTCCACCGACGGGTCAGGGGCGCGGCGCGGGATGAAGCGCACCGAGTCGGGCAGCTGCGCCAGACCGCCCACCAGCCCCGGCCCGCCCTGATGCACGCCGCTCTGGGCACGGGACTCGACCTGGCCCGGCACCAGGCCGCCGGTGCCGCTCAGGGCGTGGGCCAGCCCGGCGGCCACCAGCGCGCTGGGCAGCAGCGCCTCGCCGCCCCAGGCCACCGCCAGCAGCGCGGCGGCCAGCGGCACGTTCAGGGTCACGGTCAGGTAGGCCACCAGCCCGACCAGGGTAGACAGCGCCGGGTCCACGCCCAGCACGCTGCCCAGCCCCGCGCCCAGCAGCCCGCCCACCCCCACCGAGGGCAACACGCCGCCCCCGAAGGCCAGCCGCGCCCCCAGCGCCAGCAGCAGCCAGCGCCACGCACCCGCCACGCCGCCGTCCGCCCCCACGAAATCCGAGACGCCCAGCTGCACCCAGCCGCTGCCGTCGCCCAGCACGGCGGGGGTGCCGTAAACGGCGACGGCCGCCGTCGTCAGCCCGAACAGTCCGCCCAGCAGCGGGCGCAGGCGGCCACCCGCCCAGCTTTCGGGCACGACGCGCACCGCCAGCAGCGACAGCCACCCGGCCAGCGTGGCGGCCAGCGCCACCCCCAGCAAGGCCGGAAGCTGGGCCGAAGACGGAACTCCCAGCACCGGCACGCTCAGCAGCGGCGTGAAGCCGAAGGCCAGCCCGTACACCGCCGTCCCGGCCACGGCGGCCAGCACGCACGGCATGACCACCTCGAACTCGAATTCGAAGCGGCGGTACAGCACCTCGGCGATCAGGACGGCGGCGGCCAGCGGCGCGTGCAGCACGGCCCCCAGCGCCGCCGCCGCCCCGGCCAGGGTCAGCGTGCGGGTCTCTACTGCGTCCAGCCGCGTGAAGCGGCCCAGCAGCCGCGTGCCCAGTTGTCCGGTGACCGTGAAGGCCGAGTCCCGGCCCACCAGCAGACCCGTACCGTAGGCCAGCACCGTGCCCAGCAGCGTGCGGAACTGAACGAGGGGCGTGGGCCACTGCCCGCGGGCATGGTAGCCGCGCACCAGCTGCCCCAGCGCGTCGCCCGCCGCCGCAGGCACCAGCCAGCTGTACAGCGCTCCCACCACCGGCAACGCCAGCAGGCCCCAGGGCAGCGCGTCCCCGAAGGCCATCAGCAGCCCGCCCTCGCCGGGGGTGCCGGGAGGGGCGTAGCCCGTGATCAGGGCGCCCAGCCCCAGAACCGCCTCCAGCAGCAGGCGCAGCAGAATGCTTAGGCCGCCCACCAGCGCCCCCACCAGCACGCTGAGCACCACCACCCGTCCCGTTTCCAGACGGGTCAGCACGGCGCGGGGCAAGGGGGAACGCATACGCGGCCCATGCTAGAGCAAAGCGGCCCTGGGCGTTTCTGGCTGCCTGCCGGTCAATCTGAACACCCCCTCTCATTTTAGGATCACCTAAAGCTTCATGGTGTTCCGGGAATTGAGGCCGTGGCGTAAGCTGAGGGAGGTTTTTGCGAAGGGAGTGCGCGCACCGTGCGCGTCTCCGGCTTTGCCTTGTAAGGAGAGAGATTGTTATGGCTTACCAAGTTCCCCCCCTGCCCTACGCTTACGACGCCCTGGCCCCCCACATCGACGCCCGCACCATGGAAATCCACCATGACAAGCACCACCAGGCCTACGTGGACAACGCCAACAAGGCGCTGGAAGGCACCGAGTTCGCCGACCTGCCCGTCGAGGAACTGATCACCAGGCTCGACAGCGTGCCCGCCGACAAGAAGACGGCGCTGCGCAACAACGCGGGCGGCCACGCCAACCACAGCCTGTTCTGGACCGTGATGGGCCCGCAGGGCAGCACGCAGCCGGGCGGCGAGCTGATGACCGCCATCAATGACGCCTTCGGTTCCTTCGACGACTTCAAGAAGAAGTTCGAGGACGCCGCCAAGACCCGCTTCGGCAGCGGCTGGGCGTGGCTGGTCGTGCAGAACGGCAAGCTGGCTGTGGTCAGCACCGCCAACCAGGACAGCCCCCTGATGGGCGAGGCCATCTCCGGGACGAGCGGCACCCCGATCCTGGGCGTGGACGTGTGGGAACACGCCTACTACCTGAACTACCAGAACAAGCGTCCCGACTACCTGGAAGCCTTCTGGAACGTCGTCAACTGGGATGAAGTGGCCCGGCGCTACGCCGACGCGAAGTAAACCCGCGAGCCAGAAGTACCCCCCGGCCACACTCGGCCGGGGGGCATTTTTTTGCCAACCGCTTTTTTGCTGGTCGCGGAGGGCTTGAAGCCAGGGCCTGCGCTACACCCGCACGAGGTAGGCGCTGTCGATCACGTCCAGATCGCGGACGGCCCGCAGTTGCTCGGCGCTCAGGCCCTCGTCCAGCGTCAGCGTAAACAGGGCCTCCCCGCCCCGCGCGGCGCGCCCCAACGCCATTCCCGCGATGTTCACGCCCCAGGTGCCCAGCAGCGTGCTGAGCTGCGCCACCGCTCCCGGCTTGTCCTGGTTGCTGGCGATCAGGATGTAGCCTTCGGGTTCCAGCTCCACGCGGTAGTCGCGCAGGCGGGTCAGGCGCGGGCTGCGGCCAAACACCGTGCCGCCCACCGTGCGGGTGCGGGCCTTGTCCGGCCCCTGTGCTGGTCCCTGGGTGCTGACCTTGACGATCACCTCGGTCTGGTAGTCGGGGCTGTCGGTCTGCTCGCGCACCGCCAGATTCAGGCCGCGTTCCTTCGCCAGTGCGCGGGCGTTGATCATGTTGGGGCGCTCGTCGGTGCTGCCCGACAGGTAGCCCACCAGCACGCTGGAGACCACCGGGGCCGGGTCCACCGGGAATTCGCCCCGGAACGTGACCTCGATGTCGTAGGCGCCGGGCAACAGCTGCGCCTGGATGCGGCCCAGTTTCTCGCCCAGGTCCAGGTAACCGCCCAGGGCCTCCAGCGTCTTGGGGTCCAGCGCCGGGGCGTTCACCGCGCCCTTGCTCACGTCGCCGTGCAGGGCGGCCAGCACGCGCGAGACGATTTCGGCGCCCACGCGCTCCTGGGCCTCGCGGGTGTTGGCCCCCAGATGGGCGGTGATGCCCAGATTCGGCGCCCCCAGGAAAATGTGGTCCGCCGTGGGCGGCTCGTCCACGAACACGTCCACCCCGGCCCCGAACAGATGCCCGCTGTGCAGGGCGTCCACCAGCGCCTGCTCTTCGATGATGCCGCCGCGCGCCGCGTTGACCACGATGGCGTCGGGCTTCAGCAGCGCCAGTTCACGCGCGCCGATCATGCCCGTGGTTTCCTCGGTCAGCGGGGTGTGGACGGTCAGGAAGTCCACCTGACCCAGCAGCTCGTCCAGCGAGGCGGCGCGGGTCACGCCCAGGCGCTCGAATTTACTCTCGGGCACGTAGGGATCGTAGGCCACCACGTTCATGCGGAGGCCCTGCGCGCGGTCTGCCACCATGCTGCCGATGCGGCCCAGACCCACGATGCCCAGCGTGCGGTCCTTGAGCTCCAGCCCCAGGAATTTGCGGTCCCATTCGCCCGCGCGGGTCTTGCGGTCACTGCGCGTCAGGCCACGCGCCGCCGCCATCAGGTGCATCACGGCCAGTTCCGCCGCCGACACGTTGTTGCTTTCGGGCGCGTTCAGCACCAGCAGCCCGCGCAGGCTGGCGTACTCCAGATCGATGTTGTCGACGCCCACGCCGCCGCGCCCGATCACCTTCAGGCGCGGCCCGGCGGCGTCGATCAGCTCGCGGTCCACCTTGGTGCGACTCCTCGTGATCAGCGCGTCGTATTCGGGCAGACGGCGCAGCGTTTCACTGCGGTCCATATTGCCCGCGTAGTCGATCTGGAACCCGTCATGGTCCAGAAGGCCGGGGTTCATCTCGTCGCAGATCAGCACGCGCAGCACTTGCGGGGTCCGGTCAGTGGAGGCAGGGGCGCTCATGCCCGCAGGGTAAGCCGCGCGGGAGGGGCGGGGGGCGGTTGATCTAGCCCGTTAGAGCATTGGTCAAAAGTGCTGTTTGCTTTTGACCGAACGGAGTGAGTGAATTTTGCTGAGCAATTGGGAGAATGGAGGCATCAGAAGTCTTTTTTCTGATGCAGCAATTCGGACAAATGCTCTAGTCGCAGAGGACAGAGCCGCGCCCTCTACAACGCCGCGTTCACCTTCAGCGCCGCCGCGAGCAACGGCGCGTACTCCTCGTCCGACACCTCATAGACCCCCAGCGTTTCCAGATGCGGGTTCTGAATCTGGGCGTCCAGCAGCGTGAAACCCCTGGCCCGCACGTGTTCGGCCAGACGAATCACCGCCACCTTGCTGGCATTGGTGACCCGGTGAAACTTGCTCTCGGCGATGAACGCGCCGCCCAGCGCCAGTCCCAGAATGCCCCCGGCCAGCTCGCCGCTCTGCCAGACTTCGAAGGAATGGGCCAGTCCGGTCTGGTGCAAGTGCCCATACAGGTCCGTCAGTTCCGGGCTGATCCACTCGCCGTCGCGCTCTGGCGCCCCTGGCAGGCGGCCCCGGCAGCCCTCCAGGACATCGTCGAACGCGGTGTCCACGCGGACCTCGAAACGCGGCAGTTCGCGGCGCAACCGGCGCGCGATGTGCAGGCCGGCCTCTTCCGTCAACGGGACCAGCGCCCGGCCCGGCACGCTGTACCACTGCACGCCGTCGCCGTTGTCCATTAAGAACGCGCCCCCCGCGTACCCCCTCGCGATTTCGCGGGTCAGCGGGTCAGGATGGCGGAGAAAAGGCGCGGCGCTGGGCATCTCAGGCCAGAGGCTCGGCAGGCATGGCCCCGCTGGACTTACTTCGCATACAGCACCGCCTGTGTGCAGCGGAACAGCGCCATGACCTTGCCCCCCGGCCCGCGCACCTCGGCGTCCCAGACCTGGGTGGTGCGCCCGGCGTGGACGCTTCTGGCCTCGCAGGTGACCGTGCCCTCGCGCGCCGTGCCCAGGTGGTTGCTCTTGAGTTCAATCGTGGTAAAGCCGCTGGCCCCCTCGGGCAGCAGCAGCCGCGTGCCGTAGCCGCAACTGGTATCGGCCAGCGCCACCACGCTCGCCGCGTGCAGAAAACCGTTTGGGGCCAGCAGCTCGTCCCGCAGCGTCAGTTCGGAGCGGATCAGCCCGCGCTCGGCGTGCGTGAAACGGATGCCGATCAATCCGGGCAGCTTGCCCTCGCCCTGGCGGTTCAGCTCGTCCAGCGTGGGAATGGGGCGGGAGGGAAGCTCAGGCATGACGGTCAGGGTAGCAGCTCGGCCCCGCCACTTCTTCAGTGCCGCCGCCTATTTGGGCCACAGGCGGTCCACCCAGTTGGCCGGATTGGTGCCCTCGCCGCGCACCCGCATTTCCAGGTGCAGGTGTGGCCCGGCGCTCAGGCCCGTGGTGCCCACCTCGCCCAGTTTCTGGCCGCGTTTCACCACCTGACCGGGCTTGACCGCGATCTTGCTCTGGTGGAAATACAGGCTGGTCACGCCCGCGCCGTGGTCGATCAGGACCAGCCCGCCGCGCACCGGGTACTTGCCGGCCAGAATGACCTTGCCGTCGTTGACCGCCAGCACGGGGGTGCCCACCGGGGCCGGGTAGTCGGTGCCGAAGTGGTAGGCCACCTCACCCCCCGGCACGTAGGTGCGCGGCTGCCCGAAGCTGCTGCTGGTGGCCTTGGCCTTCGCCAGCGCCGGGGCAAAGGGCCGGGTCCACACCTGCGGGGTCCGCAGCGTGTACGCCTTGTCCACGGCGGCGTCCTCGGCGGCCTTGCCGGGGTCCTGCAACACGCCGCTGACGCGCTGCGGCAGGTTCAGGTGCTGGATCGGCTGGTCCAGGCCCACCACCGGAATGCGCCCCCGGATCAGCTCGCCGCCCAGCGTCACCTCGTACACCACCGGGGTCGTCTTGCCCAGCACCACGCGCCCCAGGACCATGTACTCGCCCGCCGCGCCGATGGGTTTCAGGACCTCGTTCGGCATCCGCACGTCCTCGCCCACTTCGCTGGGAAAGCGCACGGTGGCCTGCCCGGCCCGCGCCCCCGACAGCTGCACCACGAACGCCTCGCCCATTCGCAGGCTCTGCGGCACCCGCACGGTCACGCCCGCAATGCTGGAGGTGGGCGCGGTGGGCGTGAGCTGCTCGGCGGGCAGCGGCGCGGGCAGGGCGGTCTTGCTGGTGGCCGGCGTGCTGGAGGTAGGGGCCACGCCGGGAATCCGCAACTCCTGCCCGATTTCCAGCGTGGTGCCCTTCAGGTTGTTCAGGCGGATGATGGAGTTGACACTGGTGTTGTTGGCCCGCGCAATCGAGTACAGCGTGTCGCCCTTCTTCACGGTGTAGGCTCCCGCCACGCTGAACAGCAGGGAAAAGGCAAGCAGCACGGCGGCGCGGTCTTTCATGCCGGGCAGAATAAGGGGAGGATGTGAGAAAGCTGACAGGTGGGCGCGGAGCGCGTTGGGCCGTGACCTGCGGAATGGTTGTGCACGGCTTTTCAGCCGCCTGGCCGGCTGGTCCACGCCTTCATCTTTCTGTGCCCACCGCACTCCTGATGCTCTGTCGAGACGCCTTCGGGGGGCGCCCACACGGGCCTGGCGGCGAACTGGGCCCGTGGCTGCTGAACAGGAACCGGGAGGCGGTCAACGTCGCTCGTCGTGTGGTGACGGTCACGTTGCCCCGCGTCAGCCTGGCCGTGCGCGGTGAGGCGGGCGCTAGAATCGGCAGCTCCAGGCGGCCTTCATGTCCTCCACGCCGACCTGCGCTAGCCTGCCCGGTGACATCATGACGCCTTCATTTTCCCGCCGCGCGGCGCTGCTGACCCTCACGCTCATCCTCGGGACGGGGTGGGGCGGTCAGGGAGGCGCGCAGGACACCACCGTTCCCGCCGTGCCGGTGGAAACGCCGCCCACCACGCCGCCGCTGCCCGGGACGCCGTCGCCCGGGGTACCGCTGCCAGAGGTGCCGCTGCCAGAGGTGCCGCCGGTGGAAACGCCGGAACCTGCCCCGGACCCGGCTCCGGAACCGCCCGCACTGCCCCTGACGCCCGCGCCTGAGCCCTCTCCTGTGCCGCCCGCCGAAGCGCCGCAGCCCCAACCCCAATTGCCTCAGTTGCCGCAGCCGCAAGTGCCGCAACCCCAGATGCCTTCGCCCACGCCGCCGGCCCAGGGGCAGACCGGGACCGAGCCCGCAGTTCCGGTCCAGAAGCCGGTGGCCGCGAAGCCGCCGGTGGGCAGCGGGGTCCGGGGCCTTTGGGTTGACGCCTTCGGGCCGGGCCTGAAGACGCGGGCGCAGGTCACGCAGATGGTGGACGACGCCGCGCGCATGGGCGTCAACACGCTGTTCGTGCAGGCCATTCGCCGGGCCGACTGCCTGTGCCTCAAGGCCAGCGTGCCCAAGGCGACGGACCCCGATCTGGAAAAAGGCCTGGACCCGCTGGGGCTGGCCGTGCGGCTGGCCCACGCGCGCGGCATGCGGGTGATTGCCTGGGTCGCCGTGACGGGCATCGCCAACGCGGCGGCCCCCAACACCAACCCGGCGCACATCTCGCACACGCATGGGCCGACTGCCGGCGCGGCGTCGTGGATGGCCCGCCGCCCCGACGGCAGCTGGCTGGAGGGCAACGACGGCTGGCTGGACCTGGGCATTCCCGAGGCCGCCGAATACGCCATTCAGGGGGTCGTCAGCCTCGTCAAGAACTATGGGATCGACGGCGTGCAGCTGGACCGCATCCGCTATCCGGACGGGGACGTCTGGGGCTACGATCCCAAGGTGCTGGCCCGCTACCGCGCCGAGACCGGGCGCAGCGGCACCCCCTCCGTGAGCGACGCGGTCTGGCAGGACTGGAAGCGGCAGCAGGTGACCAACGCGGTGCGGCGCATCACGCTGGAGATCAAGTCGCTGCGCCCGGACGCCTGGATCACGGCGGCCACCATCACCTACGGTCAGCCGCCGGCCCCCGGCGATCTGGCGGGGTTCCGCAAGACCCGCACCTACGGCGACGTGCTGCAGGACTGGCCCGCGTGGATGCAGAGCGGCCTGATCGACCTGAACGTGCTGATGAACTACAAGCGTGACGCGGTGGCCGAGCAGGGCCAGTGGTTCGACGGCTGGAACGCCTTTGCGCGCGGCGTGCAGCCCCGCCCCGACGGCCTGAGCGCGGGCGTGGCCGCCGGGACCGCCATGTACCTGAACGGCGCCCCCGTGACCGCCAATCAAGCGCAGCGCAGCGTGGGCGCGGGCCTGGGCTGGGTGGGCTACTCGTATCGCACGCCCACCCTGGATGTGTACGGCGCCAAGGAAACCACGGCTCAGGGGCTCGACACCGTGCAGAAGCTGCTGACCGCCCCTGGAGCAGTGCTCGCCTCGCCCGCTCCATGGAAGGAAAAACCGCCCACCACGCGCGGGCTGATGGGCCGCATTACCGGCACGCCCGTGCCGGGTTTCCGGGTGGTGGAAGCCCTGCAGGGCGGGCAGGTGGTTGCCCACACCATGACCGACGGCAGCGGCTATTACGGCTTTGCGGCGCTGCCCCCCGGCAAGACCGAAGTGCGGGTCAGCGGCCAGCGCTGGGTCGACACCGTGCCCGAGCGCGGCGTGGTGCGCCTGCCGGACCTGACCGTGCGGGACCTGAAACCGGTGACCGCGTCGCCCGTCCCGGTGACTCCGGCGGGGCTGACGCCTGCCAAACCCTGAACCTCCGCGCGCATGGGCAGGTAAACTCGGCGCATGACCTCCACCGATTCAACCGCCGGCGCACAGGCGGGCGTCACCCCTCTGGAATTCCGCGAGACGCTGGGGCGCTTTGCCAGCGGCGTCACCGTGATCACCGCCAGCGACGGCGAAACCCGCCGGGGCATGACCGCCAGCGCCTTCGTGTCGGTCAGCCTGACGCCGCCGCTGATCCTGGTGAGCGTGGACCACCGCGCCCACATGTACGCCCTGCTCTCGGAAGACCGCGTGACCCACTTCGGGGTCAACGTCCTGAGCAGCGCCCAGCGTCACCTGAGTGACCACTTCGCCGGACGCCCCGGCCCGGAGGAGGCCGTGCCGTGGTTCGCCCACGAGGGCCTGCCCCTGATCGGCGGCAGCGTGGCGCAGCTGGTCTGCCGCAAGCAGCAGGTCATCCCTGCCGGAGACCACACCCTGTACCTGGGCTTCGTGGAATACAGCCGCTACACCGATGACGATCCGCTGCTGTACTTCCGGGGTCAGTACCACGAACTGGGGTAGGGCAGGGTGTGGATTTCCGCCACGGCAAGGAGGCCAGATGGCCCGGCCACGTCCCTTCTCGTGGGTCACCGTCCACTTTCCGCCTCCCGCACCCAAATAAAGGCCTCCTTACAGACTGTGCGAAAGCCGTCAGCCGCAGTGGTCTAGACTTCCGGACATGAAACGCCTCGCCATCCTCGCGGACCTGCACGCCAATCTGGCGGCCACGCTCGCGGTACATCAGGACGCGGCGCGGCGCGGGATCTCCGAGTTCTGGGTGCTGGGCGACGTGGTGGGCAAAGGCCCGCGCCCGCGCGAGGTGCTGGACTGGACACAGGCGCACGCCAGCCGCGTGATCCAGGGCAACTGGGACGCCCGCGTCGCCGGGGCCAGCCACCGCCCCCAGGACCTGTGGCCGCGCAGCAAGCTGTCGCCCGAACAGCTGAGCTACCTCGAAGGGTTGCCCTACGGCATCGAGGAGCAGTTCGGCGGCGCGTGGTGGCGGTTTGTCCACGCCAGCAGCCGCGGCCTGTTTCATCGCCTGTACCCGCACAGCAGCCTGTCGGACCAGATCGAGGCCTTCGCGCCCAACCCGCAGCTGGGCCTGACCCAGTACGCCGACGCGCTGGTCTACGCCGACATGCACGAGGCCCTCCTGCTGGATGTGGAGGGCCGCCCGCTGATCAACTGCGGCTCAGTGGGCAACCCGCTGGACAGCACCCTGCCGTGCTACCTGATCTTGGAGTTCGAGGACGGCGGCCCCGGCTACAGCGCCAGCTACGTCCGCCTGACCTACAACCGCGACGAGGAGATCCGCGCCGCTGAGGCCAGCGGAATGCCGTTCACCCGCGAGTACGTCACCGAGCTGCTGACCGGGGCCTTCCAGAAGCGCCGGGCACGGACGGGGGAGGGCTGAGGAGAGGGACGCGGTGAAACAGAAGAACTCCCCTCCGGGGAGGGAAGGGGAGTGCCTGGGGGAGCGTGCTGCGGCGGTCTTCAGTCGCCGATGGCCGCGCCGATCACCGGGATGCTCAGCGTGGCGAGCGTCTGGCCGCCCGAGATCACGTTGATGCTGGCCAGCTGATCGATGCTGACGCCGGTATCTGCCCGGCTGACCGTGACGCGCAGCAGCGCCATGTCGCCCTGCTGGCTCACGCTGTCCAGGGTAATGGTGGTTCCGGCGGCCAGCGCTCCGGCGTCCAGACTCAGATCACCCGGAATGACGCCGCCCAGCACGGCAACGGGAACTTCCAGCGACATCCACGAGCTTTCGGTGTACAGCATGGGATAGCTGAGATCGCCGCTGCTGTCGCTGGCGGTGACCCGGACGGCAGTCGGGGCCGCGAAGGCAGTGGTCACGGCGGCGGGGGCAAAGATCAGGCTCAGGCTGAAGGCGGCGGACAGAAGGTTCTTTTGCATGGTGGGTCTCCTTGAGGTTGGCGGGTTCGGCCCGGTGGCGTCTTCTTCCCGTCTTGGCATCAGTGTCCGCCCGGCGTGTGCAGGGGAAGTTCAGGAGCTGTGCAGATTGTGTCTATGCGGCGTAATGCCGCCAGTGGCGGTGGGGACGGCAGAAATGTGCTGACCGCCTTGAAATGTGGAGAAACGGCGCAGGCAGGCGGCGCCCCACGCGCTAGCCTGCCCGCATGGCCGACATCAGCCTCAATGTCCTGAGCGCCATGATCACCCCCGCCGTGCTGATCAGCGGCGCGGGCACGCTGATCATGAGCACCAGCACGCGGGTGGGCCGGGCCACGGACCGGGTGCGGCACCTGACCGCCCGTTTCCGCCTGCTGGTGTCGGCCGAGGGTCAGCAGGAGCCCCGCGCCCGCGAGGAGAAACGGATGATCGTGCGGCAACTGCCGCGGCTGGCCCGGCGCACCCGGCTGCTGGTGCGGGCCATGACGGCGCTGTATCTGGCGGTGGCCCTGCTGGTGCTGACCAGCATTCTGATCGGCGGCTCGGCCCTGCTGGGCGAGATTTCGGGCGTCCTGCCGGTGCTGCTGGCGGTGGCCGGCTCGGCCTCGCTGGCCTACGCGGCCCTGCTGCTGAGTTTCGAAACCCGGCTGAGCGCGCGGACCACCCGCGAGGAGATGGATTTTCTGGTGGGCCTGGGCGAGCACTATTCGGCCCTGTACGACGACACCTATCCCGACGTGGCGGTGGAGGCCGGGTCCGCGCCGCCGGCCTCCGAACCTCGCTCACAGAAGTCCCCAGAGCAAACCTGAAAGCCCGTCCTGGCCGCCTTTCTGACCGTTCGGTCTGGGACGCCTGACCCTCCCCCTGAGCGCTAGGTTACGCCCTGTGAGTCTGCTGCCCGTCTTCCTGAATCTGAGTGGCGAACGGGCCGTGGTGGTGGGCGGCGGCGCGGTGGCCCTGCACCGTGCCCGGAGTCTGCTGGAGGCCGGACTGGCCGTGACCGTGATTGCCCCCGAGCTGTGCCCGGAACTGCTGGCCCTGCCTCTGACCTCGCTGCGGCGGGCCTACCAGCCCGGCGATGTGGCAGGGGCGCGGGTAGTGGTGGCAGCGACCAGCCGGGCCGACGTGAACGACGCTGTAGCCGCCGCCGCCCATCAGACCGGCGCGCTGGTCAACCACGCGGGCGAGGCGGGGCAGGGCAATCTGCGATTCGCCGCCACGGCGCAGCGCGCGGGTGTGCAGGTGGCCGTCAACACCGGGCGCGAACTGCCCATGCTGGCCCAGGCGCTGACCCGTCGTATCGCCGCCGTGCTGCCCGGCGAGGCACAAATTGATGGCTGGGTTGCGGCCCGCGAACGCGCGCTGACGCTGGACGGACCAGGGCGCGAGACGGCCCTGCGGGACCTGAAAGCCGACATCCACGCCGCGCTGGGGGTGCCGGCGTGACGCTGGCCTGCCCCACCGCCCGGCGCTTCGTGGCCCGCTCGCCGCTGCCCGCCCCCGATCCGCTGGACTTCGTGGTGGTGGGCCTGAACCACAACACCGCCCCGGTCGAGGTGCGCGAACGCGCCGCCGTGCGGGCCGGTGAGGAGGACGCGCTGCTCGCGCACTTGTCGCGCCACGCCCGCGAGGTCATGCTGCTGGCCACCTGCAACCGCACCGAGGTCTACCTGGCCGGGCTGAGCGGCGATCCGCTGGCCGCGTTCCAGGGCGCCTGGGGCCACGCGCTGGAAGATCACCTGTACAGCTATTCGGGCGAGGACGCCGTGAGCCACCTGTACCGTGTTGCCGCTGGGCTGGACAGTCTGGTGATCGGCGAGACCCAGATTCAGGGGCAGGTCAAGCGTGCCTGGCAGGCCGCCAATGCGCGCGGCCTGAGCGGCCCGCTGCTGAACAAGATCGCCCAGGGAGCGTTGGCCGCCGGCAAGCGTGTGCGGACCGAGACAGGCCTGAGCGACAGCGTGGTCAGCGTGTCCAGCGCCGCCGTGGAACTGGCAGAACTGGCGCTGGGTGGGCTGTCGGGCCGCACCGCTTTAATCATCGGCGCGGGGGAGACCGCCGAGCTGACCCTGACCCACCTGCGCGCCGCCGGTATTGAGGACGTGATCGTGGTCAACCGCACCGCCGAACGCGCCCGTCAGCTGGCCGCCAAACTGGGGGGGCGAGTGTGCGCCGCCGAATTCCTGCACGAGGCGCTGCCCGAGGCGGACGTGGTGATCGCGTCGAGCGCCGCGCCGCATTACGTGCTGAACGGTGAGGCGGTGGCCGCTGCCCTGGCCGCACGCGGCGAGCGCCCTATGTTTTTAATCGACATCAGCGTGCCGCGCATTCTGGACCCGGACATCGCCGGGGTGCGTGGGGCGCACCTGCTGAATCTGGACGACCTGACCGCCGTGGTCCACCGCAACCTGCAGGGCCGCCGCGCCGCGTTGCCGCAGGCCGGGGCCATCATCCGCGAGGCCGCCTCGGACCTGAGCCGCTGGCACCTGACCCGCACCGCCCAGCAGATGCTGCGGGGGCACGGCAGGGGGCAGGGGTTGGCCGCGGCCAGCGACTGAGCGGGGAGCGGGGCTGTCCGCCCGCCTTCCCCCATTCCCCGCCGGCCCTTTCCCGTACCCTGAACCGCATGTGGACCCTTCTTCCTTCAGGTGGCCTGCGCGTGACCGGCGCGGACCGGGTGGATTTCGTGCAGGGGCAGATGACCGGCGATCTGCGCGGCGCGCCGACGCCCGGCGTTGTGGCCTGCGCCTTTCTGAACGTGCGCGGCCAGATCGAGCAGTTCGCGCGGGCCTACAAACGCGCCGATGACGTGTACCTGCACCTGGACGCCGGACAGGCCGCGGCCCTGCTGGCCCGCCTCAAGCGCTACATCATCTTCGATCAGGTGGAGGTGGAGGACGTGTCCGAGACCCTGCGGACGGTCCACGTCTGGGAGGGGGCCGGGCTGCCCGGCTGGAACGCGGAGGGTCCCGACGCGCAGAGCTTCGAGCTGGGCAGCGGCACCGTGCTGGCCGGGCGCGTGAACCGCAGCGGGACGCCAGGGGTGGACCTGCACTATCTGGCCCGCCACGAGGCGGAGGTGCTGGCTGCGTTGGGCGGTGAGGAAGCCAGTCTGGAGGCCCTGGACGCTGCCCGCATCCGCGCCGGGATTCCCGACGTCGCCCGCGACGGCTTTCTGGGCGTGCTGCCGCAGGAGGTGGGGCTGGACGTGGGCGGCCCGCTGCCGGCCATCAGCTACCGCAAGGGCTGTTACGTGGGCCAGGAAATCATGGCCCGGCTGGAGGCGCGCGGGCAGACCCGCTACCACCTGGCCCAACTGGCCGGGGACGGCTGGACTGTGGGCGCGGACGTGACCCACGCCGGCAAGGTGGTGGGGCAGGCGGGCCTGAACGTGGACGGCCTGGGGCTGGCCCGCCTGCGCAAGGACCTGCCGGAGGACGCGGAGGTGCAGGTGGGCGGCACCTCGGCCCGTGTGCAGACCCTGGCCGCCCGCCGCTGAAGCCCATGCTTGAGAGCCTCGTGCGCGATCTGCGCTCGGACCGCGCGGGGCTGATCCGCGCCGCCCGCCGCGCCTACCTGCTGGGGCTGGCGGCGCTGACGCTGCCGGGCCTCGTTCTGGGCGCGGTGCTGGCGCTGACCCGTCCGGCGCCTGTTCCATTCGCTGCTGTCCTGGCACTGCTGGCCCTGGCGCTGGTGCTGGCGCTGGTGGTCTTGCGGCTGGCCCGCCGCGCCGCCAGCACGCCCGAAGTGCCTGCCCGGCAGGCCGCCCTGACCGGGGCGATTCAGGCGGCCACCGCGCCGGGGGTGGCGCTGCTGCTGGCCTGCGCGACGCTGTCGCAGGGCGTGTCGGTGCTTCTCTTCGTTGTGCTGGCGGCGGGACTGCATCTTGTGGTCTGGGCGCAGTTGCCCGGCTGGGTGCGGGAGCCGGACGCGGTGAACTGAGGAAGCGGGAGCATGAGGAGGGCGCCCCACCCCCCAGCCCCCTACCCCAAAGGGGCAGGGGGAGCTGGCGTTGCACTGGGCAGGAGTTTTCAGACTTTTCGTGCGGGGGAGGACAGCGGTATTCCTGCTCACACGCCCCGCTCCGTGACGCTGCGTTCGGCCCGTCCGCTTCGCGCCCGACGGCCTTTGGTTGCTGTCTCGTTGGGGCTTCTATAGTGCGTTGAAAGAGGCGGGATGCTTTGTTGCAGTGACCTCCCAGCGCTGTTATACGGATTCCGTTTGTTTCGTGTAGAAATCGGGACAGCTCCGATTTCTACACTCCACGTCCGGAACCCGTTTTTCTCCTGCTCGCTTCGCTCGGATTTCCAGGTGTCTTCAACACCTTTCAATCGGAGTCCGTATTAGAGACAGAGTTGCATCCTCACCGTTTGCAGAAGTAAATGGTGCGGGCGACTTCTGAGCGCTCACTCCCCCAACTTGCTACCCTGACCCATGAACCCAGACATCATCGTGGTGGGCGCGGGGCTGGCGGGCCTGACGGCGGCGCGGCGGCTGAGTGCAGCGGGGCGACGGGTGCGGGTGCTCGAAGCCCGTGAGCGTGTCGGGGGGCGCACCCACACGCTGCGGCTGCCGCACACCGGCCTGAGCGTGGACGTGGGGGGGCAGTGGGTCGGCCCCAACCAACCGCACGTCATGGCCCTGATCCACGAGCTGGGGCTGGAGGTGTATCCCACCTACGACGAGGGCCAGAATCTGGCGCTGATCGGCGGCAAGGTGCTGCGCTACCGGGGGCTGATTCCGCCGCTGCCGCCGCTGGTGCTGGCCGACTACGCGCTGCTGTCGCGCCGCTTCGAGGCCCTGGCCCGCACCATTCCGCTGGACGCGCCGTGGACTGCTCCCGACGCCGCCACGCTGGACGCGCAGACCTTCGACACCTGGATTCTGAAGAACGCCCGCCGCCCGCAGACCCGCGCCCTGATGCGGCTGTACGCCGGGGCGGTATTCAGCGCCGCACCCGCCGAGATGAGCCTGCTGCACGCCCTGACCTACACGGCGCACGGCGGAGGCATCAACGGCCACACCCTGACCCGTGGGTACGCCCTGCAGGACCGCGTGCTGGGCGGCGCCGGGAGCATCTCGCAGCGGCTGGCCGATGATCTGGAGGACGTGCAGCTCAACTCTCCGGTGATCCGGGTGGAGCAGAACGGCACGGGCGTCACGCTGCATACCCCAGACGGGCAGCACCGTGCAGAACACGCCATCTTCGCCGTGCCGCCCACCCTCCTCTCCGGCCTGCCCTTCGATCCGCCGCTGCCGCCCCGCCGCGCGCAATTGCAGCAGCGGCTGCCGATGGGCGCGGTGATCAAGTTCATGGCCGTCTACGACCGGCCCTTCTGGCGCGACGCGGGCCTGAGCGGCATGGCGATCAGCGACACCGGCCCCGTCACGGTGACTTTCGACAACAGTCCGCCGCAGGGCCGCCCCGGCGTCCTGCTGGGCTTTATCGAGGGCGCCGAGGCCCGCACGCTGATGGACGCGGACGAGGACGGGCGCCGCACCGCCGCCCTGGGCAGTCTGGCCCAGCTGTTCGGCGACGAGGCGCTGACGCCCCTTGAAACTGTGCAGCGCGACTGGACTGCCGAACCGTTCAGCGGCGGCTGTTACGGCGCGCTGTTCGGCCCCGGCGTGTGGACCGGCTACGGCGAGGCGTTGCGCGCCCCGGTGGGCCGGATTCACTGGGCCGGCGCGGAAACCGCCCGCGTGTGGATGAACTACATGGACGGGGCCATCGAAAGCGGCGAGCGGGTGGCGGCGGAACTGCTGGGCGGGCTGGGCTAGCCCAGCATGGCGACGATCTGCAGGGCCGTCTCCTGTGGCGTCAGCCCCGTGGCATTCAGCGTCTGGCCCGGCCACGGCGCGGCGTCCTGCCCCAGCCAGCGGTCCCAGCGCATGTCGGCCCAACCTCCGTCGGTCAGAACGCCAGGCTGCCAGTCCGCAAAAGCCTGATGGACGCGCAGCCACGCCGCCCAGTTCAGCGTGTCCTGGGTGGCCTCCCCGACCCCGCGTCCGCGCAGGCGACGGATGCGCTCCACATCGTCCACGTCCAGCAGCAGGTGGCGGAGGCCGGGCAACTTGGGGGCCGAGGGCGCGGCCAGGATCTCGCCCAGGGGGCACGGCCCCAGCAGGCCGAAATCGCCCACCAGGCCCAGCGCGGCCTGGATCCAGCGCTCGGTCTGTTGCTGGCGTTCTGCCTTGTCGCCTGCTGCGCCGTGTTCATCGAAATCGTGCCAGCGCACGTCGGGGCGCAGCCGCTGAAGCAGCGGCAGGACCGTGGATTTCCCGGCGCCGGAGGCCCCGCCGATCACGTAGAACATGGCTCAAGCATAGGCGGTCAGGGGGCAGGAACGATACCGCCTGTCTGGCCCCGTCAGTCGCGGGCCAGCAGGCCGGCCAGCGCGTCCAGCGAGCTGACCGCCTGGGCCGCGCCAAGCCGCGACCCCCGCTGCTGCACCCGCGGGTGAGGATGCACCAGAACGGCCCGCAGGCCCGCCGCGACGGCCCCTGCCACGTCATGCTCTGGCGAGTCGCCCACGTAAACTCCCCTGTCGGCACTCTGGCCGAGCTGGGCCAGCATGAGCCGGAAGGGCTGCGGGTCAGGCTTCAGCGTCGCGCCCTCGCCCGCAACGACGATGACCTCGAAAGGCCGGTCCGGAAAGCAGGCGTCGATCCGCGCACGCTGGGCCGGGCCGTCGTAGGCGTTGGAGAGCAGGGCCAGCCGCAACCCCCGGCGACGCAGCGCCGTCAGCAGCGCTGTGACCCCCGGTGCTGGCCGCGTGCCGTGGATCAGGGCCTCGGCGTAGAGCTGCAGGTGGGCGGCCGTACAGGTCACACTGTGGGCGGCCAGCGTGCGGGTCAGCCGCTCCGCGTTCATGTCCAGTGGATCGCTCTTTCCGGCCTCCACCCGGTCATGAAACGCCATGATCTCGTCCACGGCACGGGCTGCAAATGTCTGCTCCTCTGTATGGGGGCAGGCGTGGCGGCGCAACGTCTCCAGTGCGTCTAGGTCAGCCTGCACGTAGTCGGTCAGGGTGCCGTCAAAGTCGAAGGCGACGAAGTCCAGCGGGCCAGCGATCAGTCCAGCACCGCCAGTTCCTCCAGGCCCACCAGGAATTCGCGCTCCGCCAACGCCTCCGTGTCAAAGGCCGTGTCTCCGTCCGCCGCGGCCCCGGCGAAGTCGTACAACTCGCGGTCCAGCAGGTGGCTGGGGGTCACGCGGCCCAGCGAGCGCAGGATGTTGTTCAGGCGGCCCGGATGCTCGCGCTCCCACCCGGCCAGCATCTCGCCCACCACCACGCGCTGCAGGTTGGGCTGCGCGCCGCACAGCGTGCAGGGGATGATCGGGAAGGCGCGGGCCTCGGCGTAGCGCACGATGGCCGCCTCGGGCACGTAGGCCAGCGGGCGGATCACCACGTTGCTGCCGTCGTCGCTGGTCAGGCGCGGGGCCATCGCCTTCAGGCGCGCGCCGAAGAACATGTTCATGAACAGCGTTTCCAGAATGTCCTCGCGGTGGTGGCCCAGCGCGATCTTGCTGGCTCCCAGCCGCCGGGCATGCGCGTACAGGTGGCCCCGGCGCAGGCGGCTGCACAGCGTGCAGGTGGTCTGTCCAGGCGCGGTTTTGGCCTGCACGGTGCGGTAGGTGTCGCGCTCCAGAATGCTGTATTCCACGCCCAGCGCGCTCAGGTATTCGGGCAGGACGTGCTTCGGGAAGCCCGGCTGGCCCTGGTCCAGATTGACCGCCACCAGCCCGAACCGGATCGGCGCGCGCTTTTGCAGGTGCAGCAGCACATCCAGCAGCGTGTAGCTGTCCTTGCCGCCGCTCAGGCACACCATCACGCGGTCCCCGTCCTCGATCATGTCAAAGTCGGCGATGGCCCGCGCCGCGCCCCGGACGATGGGCCTGAACAGGTTGGGGGGCGGCGTGGTGGAAGGCAGGTGACTCATGGCGTGTGCCGCATGGTAGCGCCCGTCTCCGCCTTATGGCGGACGCCCGTGTGCCATTGGTCTGGCCAGAATGCGGGGGTGATGTGGCCCGCTGTGCGTCAAGACCGTAACAGTCCTCGGAGCGGCCCGGCGCCCGCCCCGCTAGAGTACGGGGGATGAGGTTTCTAGTCGGTCTGAGCCGCTTTGTGGCGATTGTGTTGCTGCTGGCGGCGCTGGGCGTGCTGGCGCTGTGGTGGATGTGGGGCCGCGACCTGCCCAGCGTGACCGATCTGGACGTGCTGGAGGTCAGCGGGCAGACCCGCGTGTATGACCGCCAGGACACGCTAGTGGGCACGCTGACGCCCAGCCTGAGCAGTTCGGGCGGCACCAACCGCAACCTGCTGAAACTGGGCCAGATCAGCCCGTGGCTGCAAAAAGCCGTCGTGACCAGCGAGGACCGCCGTTTCTACGAACACCACGGCGTCGATTACATCGGCATTGCGCGCGGGCTGCTCAAGGGGCTGCTGCAAAACGATCTGGAGGGCGGTTCGAGCATCACCCAGCAGGTGGTCAAGAACACGCTGCTCTCAGACCTGCAGGCGGCGCGCACGGCAGAGCGCAAGTTCAAGGAGGCGGTGCTGGCGTATCAGCTGGACCGCAACTACGACAAGGACCGCATCCTGAACGCCTACCTCAACATCGTCTACTGGGGCGACGGGGGCCGCGACGACATCGTGGGCGCGGGAACGGCGGCGCGGGCGTACTTCGGCAAGTCGGCCTCGGACCTGAATCTGGCCGAGAGCGTGTACCTGACGACGCTGATTCCTGCCCCGAACAGCCGGTACAAGGCGTTCGCCGCCTACCGCCCGCTGATGAAGGACGTGCTGAGCCGCATGGTGGTGGACGGGCGCGTGACGCAGGCCGAGGCCGACGCCGCCTGGAAAACCCCGATCTACCCGGCCGGCTGGCGCATCGGCTGGAACGCCGACGGCACCCTGCGCAGCGCCGCGCTGGAAAATCCGGGCCGCCTGCAGGAGAACATGAACGCGCTGGAGGCCTCGCTGGGCACCGGACGCTACGCCTACCAGTACTACCTGCAGGCGGTGGAAAAGGAACTGCTGCCCATCATCGGGCGCAAGGCGCTGTATGGCGGCGGCAAGATCGTGACCGGCATGAGCCTGAGCGCACAGCAGGCCGCCGAACAGGCCAGCCTGAACGCCAGACTGCCCGACGGCGCCACCCTGGGCACCGCGCTGGTCAGCCCGCAGAACGGCGAGGTGCTGGCGCTGGTGGGCCAGAAACTGACCGGGGGGCGGCCCAGTGACTGGGACAACGCCGTTCAGGCGCGGCGCCAGGTGGGCAGCTCGATCAAGCCGCTCCTGTACACGCTGGCCCTGCAGACCGGCTGGAAGCAGAGCGACACCGTGCTGGACTCGCCGCTGGTGGGCACCTCCTACCAGCCGCAGAACTACGACGGGCGCTGGACGGGGCGCTACGTCACCATGCGTTACGCGCTGGATCACAGCCTGAACCTGCCCACCGTGCGCATCGCGCAGGAACTGGGCGTTCAGAACTTCGAGGCCAAGCTGCGCGAACTGGGCCTGACGCCGCCGCCCGAGGCCGGGCTGTCCCTGAGCATCGGCACGCTGGAGGCCAGCCCTTTGCAGATGGCCGCCGCCTACGCCCCCTTTGCCAACGGCGGCCTGTATTACAAGCCCAGTCTGGTGCGCAGCGTGGAAGACGCGCGCGGCAACCGCCTGTACACCCGGCCCAATCCCACCCCGAAGCGGGTTTGGGACGAGCAGACCGCGTGGCTGGGTTTGGACATGCTGCGCGGCGTGGTTGATGACCTGACCGAGTATCAGGGCGGCCTCGCCACCCGCGCGCAGATCGAGGGCCGGCAGGTGGGCGGCAAGACCGGCACCACCAACGACATCAAGGATCTGTGGTTCGCGGGCGTCACCCCCACGGTGGCGGGGGCCGTGTGGGTGGGCAAACAGGAGGGCGGCGCCCTGCCGTCCTGGGCCTACAGCGGCGAGATTCCCACCCCAATCTGGCAACAGACTGTTGCCGGAGCGCTGGCCGGTCAGCCGGTGCAGACGTTCAAGGAACCGGACGGCATCGCCTACCGCGTCGTCCGTCAGGTGGAGATGGCCTTCCGCACCGCCCAGGCCGACGAGGAACCCACCGCCCGCGACGGCAGCGGCAACAGCGGCAGCAGTTTCTTCCGGCGCAGCCGTCCGGCCCAGCCGGAAACCGTTCAGCCTGCCGCGCAGACGGAGCCGACGCCTGATCCCGTGCCCGTCGTCCCCGAGCCGGATCCCGAACCGGCCCCGGAGTTCCAGCCCGTGCCGGACGTGCAGGACATTCCCGCCGAACCCCCGGCAGACTGGGAAGAGGTGGCCCCGCCTGAAGCCCTGCCCGACGCGCCTCCCGCAGACGACTTCTCTGTTCCCGCCGAGCCAGAGCCGCTGCCGGAGTCTGTGCCGGATGATCCGAACGCGGCTCCCTTCATCAACGAGATTCCTCCGGTGAACTGAGGATTTTACGCTCCATTGATGGTGGTGTGTCCTTCGGGCAGCCCCACCCCCCAGCCCCCATCCCCAGGGGGACGGGGGAGCAGGCGTTGCACTGGGCAGGAGGATTGGGCGTTGTGCGCGGGAGAGGGCGGCGGCATGCGGGTCTGATGCCTTGCTCCGTGACGCCGTGTGCGGCCCGTGCGCTGCGCGCCCGACGGCCTTCGGTTGCCGTTTCGTTGGGGGTGGCGGCTTCCATATAAAAAATAAAAAGCCCCCTCCGTATGGGAGAGGGCAGGGTGAGCGTTGGTCTACGCCGCTTGCCGGGCCGCCCTGAACTTCAGCACCTGTGGCACCACCAGCGCGGCCAGCACGCACAGCATCAGGAAGGCGGTGAAGGGCTGGCGCACGAAAATCGAGAAGTCCCCGTTGCTCTGCTGGAGCGCCGTGCGGAACTGCGCCTCCGCCGTTGGCCCCAGCACCACGCCGATGATCGCGGGCGTGACCGGAAAATCGAAGCGGCGCATGCCGTAGCCGATCACGCCGAACAGCGCCAGCAGGCCCAGGTCGAACACGCTGTTGTTCAGCGAGTACACGCCCACCGTGCTGAACACCAGAATTCCGGCGTACAGGAAGGGGCGCGGAATCAGCAGCAGTCGCGCCCACACCGGGGCCAGTGGCAGGTTCAGGGCCAGCAGCATCACGTTGCCGATGTACAGGCTGGCGATCAGGCCCCACACCAGATCCCCGTTGGTGATGAACAGCAGCGGCCCCGGCTGCAATCCGTACTGCTGGAAGGCGGCCAGCAGGATCGCGGCGGTGGCGCTGGTGGGCAGCCCCAGCGTCAGCAGCGGCACCAGCACGCCCGCCGCGCTGGCGTTGTTGGCGGCTTCTGGCCCGGCCACACCTTCGATGGCGCCCTGACCGAATTCCTCGGGGTGCTTGGAGAGGCGTTTTTCCAGCGTGTAGCTCAGGAAGGTGGGAATCTCGGCGCCGCCCGCCGGGATCGCGCCGAAGGGAAAGCCCAGCGCCGTGCCGCGCAGCCACGGCCCCCAGCTTCTGCGCCAGTCCTGTTTGGACATGGTGGCGCCGCCCTCGAGCTTGATCACGCTGTCCTTGCCCTTGCGCAGTCGGCTGGCGACGTACAGCGTTTCGCCAATGGCGAACAGCCCGATCACCACGGTAATAAAGTCGATGCCGTCCAGCAGTTCCGGGCGGCCCAGCGCGAAGCGGGCCTGACCACTTTGCAAGTCGGTGCCCACCAGCCCAATCGCCAGCCCCACGAACAGGCTCAGCAATCCACGCAGCGGGCTGCCGCCAAACGTGGCGCTGATGGTCACAAAGGCCAGCATGATCAGCGCGAACTTGGCACTGGGGGTGATCTGCACGGCGATGTCGGCAATGGCCGGAGCGGCGAAGGTCAGCAGCAGCGTGCCGATGGTGCCCGCTATAAACGAGCCGATGGCGGCGGTGGCCAGCGCGGCGGCGGCGCGGCCTTTGCGGGCCATCTTGTTGCCCTCCAGCGCGGTGATGATGCTGGCCGATTCGCCCGGCGTGTTCAGCAAAATGCTGGTGGTGCTGCCCCCGAACATCCCGCCGTAGTAGATGCCCGCGAACATGATGAACGCGCTTACCGGCGGCAGCTTGGCCGTCACCGGCAGCAGCAGCGCCACCGTCAGCGCCGGGCCGATGCCGGGCAGCACGCCCACCAGGGTGCCCAGCGTGACGCCGATCAGCGCCCACAGCAGGTTCAGGGGGTTAAGGGCAGTCTCGAACCCGGCGAACAGCGAGGTCAGGGCGTCCATTACAGGATGCCCTTCAGGACGCCGGGCGGCAGGCTCAGGCCCAGGCCGCGCGTGAAGGCCACGTAGGTGACCAGGGCCACCGCCAGCGCCACCCCGGTCATCAGCCCGACGCGCCGTTCACCGAAGGCCCAGGCCACGCTGAAATACATGATCGCGGTGCCGATCACGAAGCCTGCGGTGGTCAGCACCGCCGCGCCCAGCACGAAGCCGCCCAGGATGATGCCAGGGGCCGCCAGATTCACCGGGGCGTCCAGATCGGTGTCCTCCTCGGCGGCGGGTTCGGCGCGCTCACCGCGCAGCACGTTCACGGTCAGCAGCACGCCCAGGGCGGTCAGGCCCACGCTGACGATCAGCGGAAACACGCGCGGCCCCACCACCGCGTTGATGCCGAAGGGAATCTCGCGGCTGCCGACAAACAGCGCGATGCCCAGCGCAGTCAGGGCCAGCGCCACCAACAGATCGGGCACGCTGACGCCGGGGCGGGCGGGGGGGGTGGACGGAGGTTGGGTCATGGAGGCTCCTTCGGAGGATCTGAAAGTCTTGAGGGGGATCTTGCGCCCCGTTGAGTCAAAAAAGGGATGAGGCGGAGGGCTATGGAACGCCGCTCCGCCTCACCGGTGTTCAGCGCTTACTTCACCAGGCCGATGCTCTGCAGCACGTCCTTGGTGCGGGCGGCTTCCAGCTTCAGGTACACGTCGAACTTGCTGCCGCTCAGGTACAGGTCTGTCCAGTTGCGGGTGGCCAGGGTGTCTTTCCACTGCTTGCTGGCGTGCATCTTGTCCAGCGCCGAGACCAGCGCGGCCTTCTCGCTGGCGCTGATGCCGGGGGCGGCCACGATGCCGCGCCAGTTGGCCAGTTCCACGTTCAGGCCCTGCGACTTGATGGTGGGCACCGGAATGCCGGGCTGCGGCTTGGCCGAGCTGATGCCGATGGCGCGCAGCTTGCCGGCCTTGATCTGGGCCTCGAACTCGCCGTAGCCGGCCACGCCCGCCGCCACCTGGTTGCCCAGCAGGGCGGCCAGCGTCTCGCCGCCGCCGCTGAAGGGGACGTAGTTGATCTTCTTGGGGTCAATGCCGGCGGCCTTGGCCACCAGCCCCACCAGCATGTGATCGGTGCCGCCCGCGCTGCCGCCCGCGAACGCCGTCTTGCCGGGATCGGCCTTCCACGCGGCCACCAGATCGGCCATGTTCTTGTAGGGGCTGGCGGCGGGCACCACGATCACCTCGTACTCGCCGGTCAGGCGGGCAATCGGGGTCACGCGGCTCAGATCCACCTTGGAACTGTTGGTCTGGATTGCGCCCACCATCACCAGCCCCATGGTCATCAGCAGGCTGCCGTCGCCCTTGGCGTTGTACAGCTGCGCCAGCCCAATCGTGCCGCCCGCGCCGGGCACGTTGAACACCTGCACCGGCTTGACGATGCCCTGTTCCTGCAGCACGGTCTGAATGGCGCGGCTGGTCTGATCCCAGCCGCCGCCGGGGCTGGCCGGAGCCATGATGCGCAGGTTGTTGATGTTCTGGGCGAGGGGTGCGGGCGCGGCGAGCATCAGGGCGGACAGGGCCAGGACAAGGTGCTTGGGTTTCATGGTGGAACCTCCGGGGGGTGCGCGGTGAGGCGCGGCTGTGAATTGTGTCTGGCCTTCAGGCTAATCTCTCTGGGCGAACGAAGCAAGAGACAGAAGCCGTCTGGTACGCACTTTTTCGTGAGCGCAATGCACAGCCGTGAACACAATGCACCAAATGCGCCCGGTCGCCAGCGGCGGGCCGGACATGGGCGCTGCTGTAGGGTGAAGCCATGAAATTGCTGCTCACTTCGGGGGGGGTCAGCAACGCGAGCATCCACGCCGCGCTGTGTGGGCTGCTGGGCAAGCCGGTGGCCGAGGCCAGCGCGCTGTGCATCCCCACGGCCGAGTACGGCCACCCCTGGTGCACGCCGGCCTCGGCCTGGCGCTTCGTCGCCGGTCACAGCCCCGCCCCCATGTGCGATCTGGGCTGGCGGTCGCTGGGTCTGCTGGAACTCACCGCGCTGCCCAGCATCGGTGCGGAGCGCTGGGTGCCCTGGGTGCAGGAGGCCGACGCCCTGCTGGTGGACGGCGGCGACGCCGCGTACCTGGGCCACTGGCTGCGGCAGTCGGGGCTGGCCGAGCTTTTGCCCTCGCTCGCCAGCACGGTCTGGGTGGGGGTGAGCGCCGGCAGCATGGTGATGGCCCCCCGGATTGGGCCGGCGTTTGTCGGCTGGCCGTCGCCCGGCGCGAGCGACGAGACGCTGGGGCTGGTCGATTTCTCGATCTTCCCGCACCTGAACCACCCGGACATGCCGCACAACACCCTGGCCCACGCCGAGCAGTGGGCCGCCGCCCTGCCGGGGCCGTGTTACGCGATAGATGACCAGACGGCCATTCAGGTCGTGGACGGCGTGCCCGAGGTCATCTCCGAGGGACACTGGCAGCAGCTCAAGGGCTGACGGATAGCGTCCGGCCCCCCGAAGTGCCACACTGACCCTCACCCATGCCCGCCGCCGCCCGCTCCCGTCCCGGCCTCTCCAGAGGCGGTCTGCAAGGTCGGCTGGTGCGCTGGCATCTGGCGGTGCTGTGCGGCATGACCGCGCTGCTGGTGGGCGTGCAGTCGTGGCAGCTGTACGGCGAGGCCCGCGAGCGGCTGGGCGAGCGGGCGCTGACCACCAGCCGTCTGGTGGCCCGGCTGCCCGAGGTGGTGGGCGGCGCGGCGTCGGGCCAGCCCAACCCGTCGCTGAATGCCCGCGTCAACTCGCTGCGCGGCGCGGCCGAGGCCGATTTCATCGTGGTGGGCGACCGTGCGGGCATCCGGCTGGCGCACCCGGTGCCGGAGCGGCTGGGCCAGCCGATGGAGGGCGGCGACAACGCCGAACCCTTCGCGGGGCACGAGATCGTGAGCGTGGCGCGCGGCAGCCTGGGCCTCAGCGTGCGCGGCAAGGTGCCGGTGTGGCAGGCCGGCGAGGTGGTGGGCGTGGTCAGCACCGGCTACCTGATGCCGCAGGTGTGGTCGCTGGTGGGCGAGGCGCTGACCGGTCTGGCGCCGTGGTTCGTGCTGGCGCTGGGGCTGGGCACGCTGGGCGCGGTGTGGGCCGCCCGCCGCCTGCGCGCCGAGATCCTGAACCTGGAGCCGGAGGAAATTGCCGCGCTGGCCCGCCAGCAACGCGCCGTGCTGGCCGCGCTGCGCGAGGGCGTGATCGCGGTGGACGCGGCTGGTCTGGTCACGCTGGTCAGTGACCGCGCCGCCGAGGTGCTGGGCCAGCGCCCCACGCCGTACCCGCTGGGCGAGGTCTGGCCCGAACTGGCCGTTCTCACGCGCGGCGGCGTGGCGGCCCGGCAGCACAACCTGGAACTCACGCTGCGCGGCGAGCCGCTGCTGGCCAATCTGGAGCCGCTGGAGGGCGGCGGCTTCGTCTCGGGCTTCCGGGACCGGGCGCAGGCGCTGGCGCTGGCCGAGGAACTCACGCACGCCCGCGGCTTCGTGGACGTGCTGCGCGCCCAGACCCACGAGTACCAGAACCGCCTGCACGTGATTTCCGGCCTGCTGCAACTGGACCGCCCGGAAGAAGCGCTGCGCGTGCTGAACGCCGAAATCCGCTCGGACGCCCAGTTCCGGCAGCTGCTGCGCGACGTGCAGGTGCCGCGGCTGGTGGCGCTGCTGGCCGGCAAGCGCGAGCGGGCGCAGGAGCTGGGCATCGACTTCGCGGTGGCCGAGGGCAGCGTGCTGTCGCCGGTCTGGGAGCGGCACGCCGACACGCTGGTCACGGCGGTGGGCAACCTGACCGAGAACGCCTTCGAGGCGCTGGCGGGGCAGCCCGGAAGCGTGACCGTCGCCATCGGTGAAGACCCGGAGGGCGTGCAGATCGAGGTGGAGGACTCTGGCCCCGGCGTGAAGGCTGGCCTGGAGGAACACATTTTCAAGCGTGGCATGAGCAGCAAGGGCGAGGGCCGGGGGTATGGGCTGGCCGGGGTGCTGGCCCGCGTGGGCGCGCTGGGCGGTCAGGTCCGCCACCACCGGCGCGGCGCGCACACGGTGTTCGAGGTCAGCGTGCCCGCACCGCTGGCCGCGCTGTCCACGCCACCTGCGCTGACCGAGGGGGTGGACGGATGAGTCCCGAACAGTGGCCCGTCCGCGTGCTGCTGGTGGAAGACGACGTACGGGTGGCCCGCGTTAACCGCGACTTGCTGGAGCGCGATCCCGCCGTGCATGTGGTGGGCAGCGCCGCCAGTTGTGCCCAGGGAGACGCGCTGGCCCGCGCCCTGCAGCCGGATCTGATCCTGCTGGACGTGCATCTGCCGGACGGCAGCGGCCTGGGTCTGCTGCACCACTGGCGCGCGGCGGGAATCCTGACCGACGTGGCCTTGATCACCGCCGCCGACGACGAACCCAGTGTGCGGCTGGCGCTGGCGCACGGGGCCTTCGATTACCTGATCAAGCCGTTTACCGGGGCGCGGCTGGCCGAGCTGGTGGCCCGTCACCGCGCCCGCCGCCCAACTGCCGCAGGCGGCCCCCGGCTGGATCAGGCGGAGCTGGACCGGGTGCTGAACGTGACCTCCAGCGCCAGTGAGAGCCTGCCGCGTGGCATCGATCCGCACACGCTGGAACGGGTGGCCGCCGCGCTCCGTGACGCGCAGACCAGCGTCAGCGCCGAGGAGCTGGGCGAACGCGTGGGTCTGAGCCGCGTGACGGCGTGGCGTTATCTGGAACATCTGGTGCGGGTGGGCGAGGCCACTCTGGATCACGTCTACGGCCAGTCCGGGCGGCCCGCCAAGCTGTACCGCGCTGCGCGGGTGTAGTGGGCGAATCCAATACCTCTGCCCACTGGCGTCAGATGGGCGGCCTGGACTGGCCCAGGACGGCCATTCAGCCTTCACCGCCCCGGCAGCCGCTATGCTGCGGGTCATCAAATTGCACTCAATCCAAGAATTCAGTTCTGAAGGGAGGACCAATGGCGCGACGTGGATCGGTGGGACATGCGGTGGCGGGAATAGGGCGGGGGTTGCTGTGGCTCGTGTTGATCGTGCTGGCGGCGGTGCTGGGCGTGGTGATCTGGGCCAGGGCCACCTCCACGCCTCAGACGAGTGGGGCCGTGACCCTGGGTGGCCTGAGTGGGCCGGCCACGGTGACCCGTGACCAGTGGGGCGTGCCGCACATTCGCGCCGCTTCCGACGAGGACGCCGTGTACGCGCTGGGCTACGTTCACTGGCAGGACCGCGCGTGGCAGATGGACTTCCAGCGCCGCGTGGTGGCGGGCCGCCTCTCTGAAGTGCTGGGCGAACCCGCGCTGGCCCAGGACAAATTCCTGCGGACCTGGGGCTTTCAGGGGGCCGCCGAATCGGTGCTGCCCGCCCTCTCCGAGCGCTCGCGCAGCCTGGTCAGGGCCTACACGGCGGGCGTGAACGCCGCGATGGCGCGGGGCAAGGTGGCCCCCGAGTTCCGCATCCTGGGCTACACGCCCGAACCCTGGCAGGAAGTCGATAGCGTCTCGTGGAGCAAGCTGATGGCCTATGACCTGGGCGGCAACATGGACGACGAGGTGCTGAACACCCGCGTCATGCAGCGCCTGGGCCAGCAGGGTCTGGATGAAGTGACGGCCCCCTACCCGGCGGACGGCCCCACCATCCTCAGCGGCGACGAGCTGGCGAAAACGGGCGTCAGGCCAGACGGCCAAGAAAACACGGCCACGCTGACTGACTCGGCCCTAAATGCCCTGCGAGCGCACCTGAATGCCGCCCGCGAACTGGGCTTGCAGGCGGTTCCCGGCAAGGGCAGCAACGACTGGGTGATCGGCGGCAGCCGCACCGCCAGCGGCAAGCCGATCCTGGCCGACGATCCCCATCTGGCCCTGACCAGCCCGATGCTGTGGTATCTGGCCGACATCCAGGGGCCGACGCTGAAGGCCATCGGGGCCAGCATTCCGGGCCTGCCCGCCATCGTGATCGGGCGCAACGAGCGGGTGGCCTGGGGCGTGACCAACACCAACCCCGACGTGCAGGATTTATACATCGAACCCGCCGACGCCAGCTTCACCCAGCGCCAGGAAACCATCAGGGTCAAGGGCGGCGAAGACGTCACGCTGACCGTCCGCACCAGCAAACATGGCCCGGTGGTCAGCGACGCGGGCGCATCCGACGTGGGGCCAAGGGTTGCCCTCAAGTGGACGGCGCTGCAACCCGGCGACACCACGATGGACGCCTTCATGGGCCTGAACTACGCGCAGAACTGGGAGGATTTCAAGACGGCGCTGACCCGCTACGTGGCCCCCAGCCAGAACTTCGTCTACGCCGACGTGGACGGCAACACCGGCTACTACTCGCCGGGCCGCGTGCCGATCCGCGACGGCTGGGACGGCAGCCTGCCCGTCAGCGGCGACGGCAGCCGCGAGTGGACCGGTTACATTCCTTTCGGGGGCCTGCCCCACACCTACAACCCCGCCGACGGGCTGGTGGTCACCGCCAACAACAAGGTGGTGCCCGACAGCTACGCCTACAACCTGGGCAACGAGCGCAACTGGGCCGAGCCGTACCGCGCCGCGCGCATCACCGAGCTGCTGACCGCCAAACCGGACGGCCTGACCGTGCAGGACGTGAAGGCCGTACAGCTCGATACCGTCAGTCTGGTGTGGCAGGACATGAAGGACGCCCTGCTCGCCACCCAGCCGGACGGGGACCTGAGCCGTCAGGCGCTGGAACTGCTGCGCGGCTGGGACGGCAACGAGCGCATCGACGCTGTGGCCCCCACCATCTTCGAGGCGTGGCTGATGGGGTTGCAGAAGATGGCCCAGGATGAGCTGGGCAACGGCACCACCCTGAACAGCCTGAGCGTCTTAAAGCAGCTTCAGGCCGACGGCGAACTGTGCCGCGACGAGGCCGCGAAGATTCAGAACTGCGCGGCCACCCTCACCGCTTCCCTCAAGACGGCGGTGGATGACCTGAGCGCCCGTCTGGGAACTGATCCCTCGGCGTGGACGTATGGCAAGCTGCACCACGTCGCCAGCAACCACCGCGCGTTCGGCAACGTTAAGGCGCTGGCGTGGCTGTTCAACCACAGTGCGCCCACCAACGGCGGCACCAACACCGTGAACGTCGCTCGCCCCGAACAGGGCACCTTCAACCAGACGCACGGCCCCAGCTACCGCCAGATCATCGACCTGAGTGACCCCAACAAGAGCGTGTATATCGGCAGCCTGGGCCAGGGGGGCAACCCGCTGGGGGCGCATGTCAGCGATCAGCAGCCCCTGTGGATCGCCGGGGAATACCTGCCGATGAGCACCGACGAGAAGGACTGGGGCGCGGTGAAGACGCTGACGCTGACGCCGGGAAAGTAGGGGAGAGCCGGCGGTTTCGCGCCGTCAATAAACGCCAAACCTCCCCTTAGACTTTTGGCCTCTCTGCCCCTTAGACTTCCAGACATGCCTGAATTTGACCGCGTGCGCGAGGCCCTTCGCGCCAGCATGAGCGCCTGGGCCACCCTGGAAGTGCGGGGCGACCAGGCGCGCGTGATGCCCGTTCCGGACCCCGATCAACTGGCCCTGCACCTGGAAGCCGCCGACCCGCACTGGAGCCTGGAGTGGGCCTGCGACAGCGTGCAGCCGCCGGTGGTCCGCGCCCGCCTGACCCTGCTGGGGGTGACGCGCGAGGGCCTGTCCGGCGGCCACAGTCTGAACGACGCCAAGTGGGCCGCCCTGGCCGACGCCGTGCGCACCTTCGGCGTGGCCCCCGCCGGGGAGATTCCCTGGGTCGAGTACGACGCCGAGGACGGCCCCAACACCAGCGATCTGGAGGATGTCACTCCGCTGCCCACCGCGCCGTCGGCCGCCGCGCTGCCCCCGGAGCCGCCGCGCGATCCGCAGATGGAAAAGGCTCGCAACCACATCAATGACCTGCTCGAACAGCTGCGCGCCCTGGGCCGGGGCAAGGAGGCCACCCGCTTCATGATGCGCGGCTACGGTGAGACAGTCGAGGAGAGCCGCGCCCTCTACAAGGAAATCCAGGCGGTGCTGAAGGGCTGATTCTTCAGTCCAGCCAGGGAAAAGCCCCTCAACCATAGTCGGTGAGGGGCTTTTCGGTTCAGACGCTGGACCTCAGCGGACCTTGACTTCCTGGTCGAACCACGTCAGCACCCGCTCGCGGCCAAAGGGCCAGACGTTCACCTGCGCCGCTCGGCCCGCCTCCTGCACGAACTCGGGGAGAGGTCCGGCGTTCTTGGGCGTGGCGGTGTACACGGGCGCGTCGTAGGGCAGCCCGGCGAATTCGCAGGCGCGCTCGATGCCGGTTCGCAGGTCGCCCAGTTCGTCCACCAGTCCGCGTTCCAGAGCGTCGTGGCCGCTCCAGATGCGCCCGCGCCCCAGGTCGTTGACCTGCGCCTTGCTCAGTCGGCGGCCCTCGGCCACGCGCGAGGTGAATCGGTCATACACTTCCAGAATGCCGCGCTCGACGTGCTGGCGTTCCTCGTCGCTGTAGGGGCGGCTGGAACTGTACATCAGCGCGCGGTCGCGGCCCACCCGCTCGGGGTTGAGGCCCTGGCGGGCGTTGAATGCCTGCAAGATCGGCTTGCCGCTGACCACGCCGATGCTGCCGGTCAGGGTGTACGGCGAGGCGACGATGTGCTTCGCGTGCGTGGCGACGTAGTACCCGCCGCTGGCCGCGTACTCGCCCATGACCACCACGACGGGCTTCTCGCTGGTGGACACCTCCCGCCACATCAGATCCGAGGCCAGGGCCGAGCCGCCGCCGCTGTTGACGTACAGCACGATGGCGCGGGTATCCTTATCCTCCTTGGCGCGCTTGAGGGCCGCCACCACCGTGTCCGAACCGGCCATCGGGCCGCCCAGCAACGGCAGGGGCAGCGCGTTGTTGCGGCTCTTGCCGGTCACGATGGTGCCGATCACCGGAACCACCGCCACCTTGCCGGCCTTGGGACTGCCGAATTTGCGCGGCATCAGCAGATCGATCACGGCGGCCAGTGGGCGGGTGCCGGGGCCGACGAGTTCGTCCTCGTAGGCCACTTTGGTAATCAATCCTGCCTCCAGTGCCCCCTGCGCGCTGGTCAGGTCACCGGTCAGCCAGGTCTGTGCCACCTCGCGCTCCACGCCGCGCGCCGCCGCCAGATCATCGGCCCAGGCGGCTTCCAGCCCGTCGATGTACGCCTGAAGCTGCTCGCGGTTGGCGTCGTCCATGTGATCCTGCGAGAAGCGGGTCAGCGCGGCCTTGTACTCGCGGATTCTCAGGTTCTCGAACTCGATGCCGTGCTTCTTGAGGAACTCGCCCAGGTAGGTCTGCTCCAGGCCAAAGCCGCCCAGCAGCACGTCCGCCGATTCGGGAGCGGCAATTTCTCCCGCGCCGCTGGCGGCGATCAGCGCGGTCATGGTCAGCTGCGGCAGGAACGCCACCACGCGTTTGCGCTGCGACAGGCGGCCCAGCATGCCCCGGATGGCGTGCGCGGCGGCGGGGGAGGCCGTGAACTCCGAGATTTTGACCAGCACGCCGTGCAGCCACTCGGCGTCGCTCAGCTTTTCAATGCGGGCTTCCAGCGCCTCCAGCGTCTCGGTGCGGCTCAGCAGGGCGGCAATCGGGTTGCTGGGGTTGCGCTCGGGATACGGGCCGGTCACGTCCAGCACGATCCAGGTGGGGTGGGTCATGCCGCCGGGCAGCTTGGAATCCTTGTTCAGAAAGGGAATGTTGAGGGGAGCCATATCCGTAAACTACGCTTCCTGGCGTGAGAGGGTTCCCGCCGGGTGACGCCCGGTCTTGAGTGAGGCTCAATCTGCTGGCCCGGCCCAAAAAAAGCCTGCCGCGCGGGCAGGCCAGAGAAAGGGCGTTGGCGGCTCAGAACGTCTTGACGTAGGCGAAGATGTTGGCGATGTCCGCGTCGGTGAGCTGGCTGTCGGCGAAGCGCGGCATGATGCTGTTCAGCTCCTTGCCGTCGGGCAGCTTGCCCTCGCGCAGCACGGTGTGGAACTGCTGTTCCGTCCACGACTTGGGGCCGTCGGCCAGCTTCAGGCTGGGGCCGACGCCGCCGCCACCGTCCGCGCCGTGGCAGCCCGCGCAGTTGCCCGCGTACAGTTCCTGGCCTGCCGAGGCGTCGCCCTGGGTCTCGGCGGCCACCGCCGTCGCCGCAGGCGGGTTGCCGGTGGCCGCCTGCTCGTTGCTGGCCGTGTCGGGATCGGTGGGGGTTCCGGCGGTGGCCTGCCCCGCGTCCCCTTCCGGCGCGCCGCCGCCGCTCATCTCGCCGCCGGGCCGGGCCACCGCGCCCTCGGGGCCGCTGGTGGTGCCGCCGGCCTGATCCGGCTTCACGTCGCCCTGCGCGCCGGGTGCGCCCGCCGCGCCGGTGGCCGCCACGTTGGCGCTGGGTGCGGACTCGGGCAGCACCTGCGCGGTCTCCTTGGTGGGCTCCTCGTGCTCGGTGGTGGCGATCTTGTACCCGGCAAACGAGCCGGCCAGCGTCAGGGCCAGCAGCAGCGTGATGGTGACGGCGAACGTGTTCTTCATGACCCAGAGGTTACCACACGGTCAGGGGCCTTTTGACCGCGCTGCACGCGGCGAACCTTGTGCAATCCACCATCCTGAGCGCTTGGGGAGCGCCCACGCCGCTACACTGTCCAGCATGGATTCCCGCACCGTTTTCCCCCTCCGGCTGGCCTCGCTGGTGTCCAGCAATTCGGACATTCTGGCGGCGCTGGGCGTCGCGGACTGGGTGGTGGCCGCCGACTCGCACAGTGACGCGCCGGGCCTGGAGGCCGCCGTGCGGGTGGGGCCCGACCTCGACATCGATCTGGACGCCGTGGCGCACGCCCGGCCCGATCTGGTGCTGGCGAGCCTGAGCGTGCCGGGTATGGAGCGTGTTGTGGACGGGCTGCACGAGCGGGGCCTGCCCACCCTGATCCTTGATCCGGTCACGGTGGCCGACACGCTGGCCGACATTCGGCTGATCGGCCAGACCCTGGGCCTGGAGCAGAAGGGCGAGGCGGTGGCCGCGCAGCTGGAAGCTGACCTGACCCGCCTGCGCGCCACGTACCCCCGCCCCCCGCGCGTGCTGGTGGAGTGGTGGCCCCGCCCGATCATCGCCGCCACGCGCGAGTCGTGGGTCACGGAACTGCTGGCCGGACTGGGCGCAGTCAACGCCCTGGAAACGCGGCCCGGCCGCAGCTCCCCCCTGACGCTGGACGAGGTGCGCGAGGCCCAACCTGATCTGATCGTGTGCTCGTGGTGTGGCGCGAAGAAATTGCGCCCCGAGGTGATCGAGGCGCGCGGCCTGGGCGTGCCGGTGATCGCGGTGCCCGAAAGTGGATTGGGCCGCCCAGGCCCCCGCCTGCTGGAAGGGGCACGGCAACTTGCGGCGGCGTTAGGAACGCTGAATCTGGCCCCCTCGCGCCGCGCAGGTGCGGCCACCGCCCGGACGGCCTAAGACGGATTCCGTCTGTTTCGTTTACAAATCGGGACAGCGCCGATTTGCAAACTCCACGCCCGGAACTAGTCTTTCTCCTGCTCGCTATCGTCATGAACAGACGCCCATGAGGACGCTATTCCTCTCGCTCGGATTTCATCGTTTTGCAAAGGATTCAATCGGAGTCCGTATAATCCCAGCCCAGAATGGCCCGCAGGCCGCCCAGGCAGTCGGCGCGGTAGGCGGCCAGATCGGGATGCGCGTCGGCCAGAAAGCGCACGCTGAGGCCCTCCACCAGCGCCCGCAGTTGCCGCGCCCGCGTCGGCGCGCCGTCCTCTCCGGCCAGCCGCGCGAGTTCCAGATCCAGTTCCAGCGTCTGTTTGAGAAAGTCACGCTGCACGGCCATCAGTTCGGGATCGCGGGTGGCCGCCGCCAGGAAATCCAGCGACACCGTGTAGAAGCGCCGGGTGTTCTGGACGCCGTAGAACTGGTTCTCGACGAAGGCACGCAGTTTGGCGTCGGGAGTCTCGGCCAGCCGCAGCGCGCGGCGCGTCGCCACTGTGATGGTGCGCGTGAACCGCCGCATCACCGCCGCGAGCAGCCCGGCCCGGCTGCCGAAGTGGTACACCAGCGTGCCCCGGCTGACCCCGGCGTGCTCGGCGATGTTGGCCAGCGTCACCCCCGCGTAGCCGCGCTCGTACAGCGCCAGGTACGCGGCCTGTTCCAGCGCCGAGCGGCGGGCGCGGTCCTGAATGGGGTTGACGGTGCGGGCCATAAGACTTCCCAGCATCGGGGCTGGGGCGTGGGGAGTCAACCTGCCTCTCTTCAGGTAATGCCGCTGTAATGCGCCGGGCACAGGCTACGGACGCAGCAGGAGCGAGGCCTTCCCCTTCCGCCCTGCTCAGGAGGCCCACCATGACCACCCTTCCCCCCACCGCCACACCCGCCACCCTCAGAGAACCCGCCATCTCGCGCGTGCTGTTCGCCGATCCTCGTCTGGCTCCGCTGTGGTTGATCCTGCGTCTGTACGTGGGCTACGAATGGCTCAGCGCGGGCTGGGGCAAGATCACCAACCCCGCCGGGGTCTGGGTGGGCGAGAAGGCTGGCGTGGCCGTCAGCGGCTTTCTGAACGGCGCAGTCGCCAAGTCGGGCGGCGACCACCCCGACGTGGCCGGCTGGTACGCGTGGTTCGTGGAGAACGTGGCCCTGCCCAATGCGACTGTATTCTCGTACATGGTGGCCTACGGCGAACTGCTGGTGGGCATCGCGCTGATTCTGGGGTTGTTCACGGGCATCGCGGCCTTCTTCGGCGGCTTCCTGAACGCCAACTTCCTGCTGGCGGGCACGGTCAGCAGCAACCCGCTGCTGTTCATTCTGGCGACGTGGCTGGTGTTGGGCTGGCGCGTGGCCGGCTGGTGGGGCCTGGATCGCTGGATTCTGCCGCGCTTCGGCGTGATGGAACACCCGGATACTGTCCTGGCCGATCCGGTGCGCCCGCGCCAGGGCGATCCCGTCCGCTAGTCGCTGGGCGAAAGAAGCATCCGGACAACGCTCGTCCGGGTGCTTCTCGTTTGTCAATAGTATGGCGGTCTGCCCGATTCTCTGACCTGAAGCTGCTGAGCGTATGCATCGGCGAACTGCGCGCTGTGGGAAACATGTCTGGCTGGAGGGGCATCAAGAAGCAGGGCGTGGGGCGTGACAATCGGGCGGCTGGGAGTGAGCTGCGATCAGATTCTCGACGCAGAGAACCACGGCGGCCCTGTTCAGGCTGTCTCCCTTTCCCCCCAGCCGGATGATGCGTTCTGGTCAGCCCAGATCGGGCAGGAATCGGCAGCGGTGCGTCTGGGCCAGCGGTTGCAGGTGGGCGGCTGGAGAGGATGCGCCCACCCTCCTCGACGATTTTGAGGCCCTCTTCGCCGTCCAGTCTTCAGCCCCTAGCCCCGGCCCACGCCCGCCACCACCAGCGTCACCAGCAAGGCGGCCAGTCCCATGCCAATCGAACTGGCCGCCCCGGTGGCCTCCCCTTCCTCGCGGGCGCGGGCGGTGCCGACGCCGTGCGACACCGCGCCAATGGCCAGCCCCCGCGCCAGCGGGTGCCGCACGCCGATCAGGGTCAGAAAGCCGGGCAGGATCAGCGCCCCCACCAGCCCCGAGAGCACCGCCAACGTGGCGGCCAGCGCGGGCGGCGCGCCCGTGAACTGCGCCAGTTGCAAGGCCACCGGGCTGGTGGCAGGGGCGGTCAGCAGCGAGCGCCGGGCCTCGTCCCCCAGCCCCAGCACGCGCGAGAACAGCACGTCGGCCCCCACCCCTACCAGCGTGCCGCTCAGGCCGCCGATCACCAGCGAGCGCCACTGCCGCGCCAGCAGCGCCCGCAGGCGATACATCGGCACCGCCAGCGCCACGATGGCCGGGGCCAGCAGCGCGGTCAGCGGCTGGACTTCCTTCAAATAGTCCGCATGCGGAATGCCGCCCACCAACAGCACCGCCGCAACGATCAGGGTGGCGACCAGCGTGGGGTTCGCCAGCGGCGAGCGCACCCGCGCCTGCAACACCACACCCAGCGCGAAGGCGATCAGGGTCAGGGCGATCCAGGCCACGCTAAGCCTCAGTGGGCGGCGGCTCAGGCCGCGCCAGCCGCGAGGCCAGCACCCCGGCTACGCCGCCGCCCAGCAGCAGGCCCGCCGTCATCACCAGCAGCCACAGCCCCCACTCGGCCCCGGCGGACAGGTAGCCGATAAAGCCCACCGTGGCCGGGACGAACAGCAGGCCCAGGATGCCCAGTAGCCCGTCGGCGGCGTCCGCGATCCAGTGCAGGCGCACGATTTTCAGCCCCAGCGCCGCCCACAGCAGCGCCAGCCCCACCACCGAGCCCGGCAGCGGCAGCCCGGTCACAGTCACCAGCGCCTGTCCGGCGGCGGAAAAGCCCACCAGCACGCCCAGGCCCAGCACGAAGCGCACCGGGGCCGAGAGGCGGGCCGTGGTGGAGGGTTCAGGTGTCGTCATCAGCGGCGGGGCTCAGGCGGGCCAGCATGCCGCGCACCACGGCCTTGGCGTGGCGGGCCACCTGCGGCATGAACTCTCGGTAGTCCACGCCCGCGCTGCCGTCCGCCGTATCGCTGACGCTGCGGATGATCACGAAGGGCACGCTCGCCTTGGCGCACACCTGCGCGACGGCGGCCCCCTCCATCTCGGCGCAGGCGGCGTCGAAGACCGTTTGCAGCCGCCGCACCCCCTCCGGCGAGGCGATGAACTGATCCCCACTGGCAACCCGGCCCTCGATCACGCGCACCCCGGACACCTCACCTGCTGCTGCCACGGCCGCCGCCCGCAACGTCTTGTCGGCGGCCCAGGCGGGCGCTTCCCCCGGCACAGTGCCCAGCGCGTACCCCAGCGCGGTCACGTCCACGTCGTGCTGCACGCAATCGGTGCTGACCACGATGTCGCCCACCCGCAGGTCAGGGTGCACGCCCCCGGCCACCCCGGTAAAGATGAGGCGCGTGGCCCCCGCCGCCAGCAGATGCGCGGTGGTCAGGGCCGCGTTCACCTTGCCGATGCCGCCGCGCGTGAGCAGGATGTCCGTGCCGTCCAGCTGTCCCCGGTACAGCGTGGCGCCGGGGTAGGCCAGCTCCTGACGCCCCTGCAGATCACCCAGCAACAACTCGATTTCTTCGTCCATCGCGCCGATAATTGCCAACATTGCTGCGGAGTCTAGAGCATTCGCATCGTCCCAGGAGACTGACAGGGGAGAGTCCCGGCTGTTACCACCAGGGTACGCACACTCTGAAATCCTCTACCCTTAAGCTCGTGCTATGACCTGGAACCCGGATCAGTACCACCGTTTCAAAGAGGCCCGCAGCGCCCCCGCCCGCGATCTTCAGGCGATGCTGCCGGACGGGCCTTACCGCGAGATCGTCGATCTGGGCTGCGGGACGGGCGAGCAGGCCGCCGCGCTGGCCGCCCGTTTTCCGGCGGCGCGGGTGCTGGGCCTGGACAGCAGCCCGGAGATGCTGGCGCGGGCGCGGGAACACAGTGCCCCCAACCTGCGCTTCGAGGGGGGAACTATCCTCGAACTGGACGGCACCTACGATCTGATGTATTCCAACGCGGCGCTGCAGTGGCTGCCCGATCACCCCACGTTGCTGGCCCGCCTGTGGCCGCGCCTGCGCCCCGGCGGCGTGCTGGCGGTGCAGGTGCCCGCCAACCATGATCACGCCTCGCACCGCCTGCTGTCGGCAACGGCGGATGACTTCCGCGCTGAACTGGGCGGCTTCACGCGCTTCGGCCCGGCGCATGGAGCCTCGCCGGTCTTGACGCCCGCCGCCTACGCCGAGACGCTGGACGCGCTGGGGGCCACGGACATCACGGCCCTCAGCCGGGTCTACCCGGTGGTGCTGGACGGCGCGGCGGGCCTGCTGGACTGGACGCGCGGCACGGCGCTGGTGCCGTACCTCTCGCGGCTGGATACAGAGACCGGGCGGCGGTTTGAGGCGGCGTACCTCCAGAAATTGACGGACGCCTTTCCCGGCGAGCGGGTGTTCTACGCCTTCACGCGGGTGTTGTTCGTGGCCCGCAAACCCACCTGATACGGACTCCGATGGAAAGGTGTTGAAAACATCTGGACATCCGAGCAGGAGAAAGAGGGGTTCCGGACGTGGAGTGTGGACATCGGCGCTGTCCCGATTTCTGCCGCGTTACCAACGGCAGTCCGTATGGGCTAGTTCACCGGCTCCACCACGGGCACCGGGCGCGGCGTGGTCAGGTTGATGCCCGCGCTGGCCAGAATCACGCAGGCAATCGCGAGCCATTGCAGGCCCAGCAGCGCCTCGCCCAGAAACAGCAGGCCGCACACGGCGCCCATCGCGGGCTCGACGCTCATCATCACGCCGAAGACGCGTGGGGGCACCAGCCGCAGGGCGCGCATCTCCAGGCTGTAGGGCAGGGCGCTGGACAGCGCGGCCACGCCCAGGCCGGTCAGCAGCACGCCCGGAGCCAGCAGCGCTGTGCCCGCCTGCGCCACCCCGAACGGCACGCACACGGCGGCGGCCACCAGCATCCCCACCGCCACGCCCGTCGTGCCGGGCAGCCGCCGCCCCACCGCGCCGCCCAGCAGGATGTAGGCGGCCCAGAACGCTCCCGCCACCAGCGCCAGCGCCACGCCGATGGGATCGAGCGCGCCTGCGGTGCCGTGCGGTGAGATCAGCCAGATGCCCGCCCCGGCCAGCGCCACCCACAGGAAGTCCAGCGCCCGCCGCGACAGCGCCGCCGCCAGCAACAAAGGCCCCAGGAATTCCAGCGTCACGGCAATCGCCAGCGGCAGCCGCTCCAGCGACAGGTAATACGTCAGGTTCATCAGGCCCAGCACCGCGCCGTAGGGAATCACAGCCTGCCAGTCGCGCCGTGTCAGCAGGCGCAGGTTGGGCCGGAAAATCACCATCAGGATGCCGGCGGCCAGCCCCACGCGCAGCCCGGTGGTGCCCAGCGGGCCGATCAGCGGGAACAGCGTTTTGGCGTAGGCCGCGCCCGCCTGAATGCTCAGCATGGACAGCAGCAGCGCCGGAATGGGGGGAAGGGAAGGGCGGCGCATCCGGGGTCATTATGGGGCTGAGAACGCTGGGCCTGCCGCCCTTTCTGGACAGCATCCCCTTTTGGGCTGTCGGCGCTGTCCAGGGAACGGTGAAGTTTATGACCCGTGTGTTCGACCCAGGCGGACTCCGATTGAATCCTTGACGAAGTGACTCAGTCCGAGCGGGCTTGCAAAGCGATAGAGAAGGAGAGGAGCGGGTTCGGGGCATGGAGTTGGCAATCGGCACTTCCCCGAGGGGCAAACGATTGACTCGGAGTCCGCTTCAGATCTCCTGCAGCGGTAGCTCGGCCAGCCAGTCCGGCACCTCGTCCGGCGGGTAGGTGTCGAAGACCAGCCGGGTCAGCGACACCAGCGGATGGCCGTCCAGCGGGCCGTCCACGGCGCGGCGGTCCACGATGCAGGCGATGGCCGCGCATTTGCCCCCGGCGGCCTCGGCGGCGCGCACGGCTTTCAGGACGCTGCCCCCGGTGGTCAGCACGTCCTCCACGGCGATGAACGGCTCACCCGGCGCCACCGTGAACGCCTCCCGGATCTTCATGCCGCCCTGCCCGTCCTTCTCGGCAAAAATGGCTCGGACGTCGTCGCCGCCGTAATGCCGCGCCACCTCGTAGGCCAGCACCACGCCGCCCATCGCGGGACCGATCAGCAGGCTGGCCTGCACGCCCGCGTCCATGAGTTTCTGGGCCATCGCGGCGGCGATCTGGCCGGTCAGGTGCGGGTATTGCAGCACAGTGGTGCTTTGCAGGAATTTGGGGCTGTGGCGGCCACTGGCGAGCAGAAAATGCCCCTCGTGGTAGGCCCCGGCCTGACGGTACAGCGCGAGAACGTCCATGCCGGAAGTATCGCATTCCCGCTGCGTCAGGCGTGCGGGCCGGCGCGGGAGGTCGCCCCCGTCACGCGGCGACGACGGAACGCAGGCGGGGTGGTCAGGGCGCTAGCGCAGCAGCTCCGCCCGGCTGCCGTCCGCCGTCTCGTGGCGCACCACGCCCAGACCGGGCACGAAATACACGGTCCGCACGCTGACCTGCCCGTCCAGAGTGGTCTCGGTGCGGATTCTCAGGGCGTTGTATTTGCGGCCCGCCGCGTCAACGGCGGCCACGCCCGTCACGGCGCTGTTGGCTTTCAGGGCGCCACTGCCGCTGCTCCAGCGCTGGCCGGGCACGAGCGGCGCGGGCGGGTAGACGTTGAGGGGCGCAGCGTACCAGCTCAACCGTCCGCCCACGTTAACGCCGCGCAGCCACACGCTGCCGTCGGGGCGGTACTCCAGCAGGTCCTGCGTGAACGTCTGACCCCCGAACTGGTGGCTGACCGGCACCACCCGCACGCCCCGGTGCGTCACGGCGGGGCCCACCACCTGCGTCTCGCCGTTGCTGTAGGTCCAGTGAATGCCGGAGGCGTGCGGGTAATAGTTGGGGTAGGCCCCGCCCTGCGCGGCGGCCCACGCCAGACTGCCCAACAGCAGCGCAGGCAAGAGGCGAAGACGGGCGCGGGCAGGATTCTGGTCAGCGGACATGGCCGGGCCAGCCTAGAGCGCGGACCTTCACGGCGTTCTGACGCTGGAGAAAGGCTGTTCGCGTCTTCAGGCTATTCCTGGTCCAGTCCCAGTTCGGTGCCGCGCCGGGTGGCCTCGATCACCGCGTGCATCAGGCCGCCGCGCACGCCCGCCGCTTCCAGCGCCGCCAGTCCGGCGATGGTGGTGCCGCCGGGCGAGGCCACCTCGTCCTTGAGCATGCCGGGGTGGGCGCGGCGTTGCAGCAGTTCGCCGCTGGCCACCAGCAGTTTGGCCGCCAGTTCGTTGGCCAGCACGCGTGGCAGGCCCATGCGGACGCCGCCGTCGGCCAGCGCCTCGGCCACCACGGCGGCGTAGGCCGGGCCAGAGGCGCTCATGCCGGTAAAGGCGTTGAACAGGTGTTCGGGCAGGTCATAGGCGTCGCCCACCGCCCCGAACAGGTGGTGCGCGAAGGCCAAGTCGCCCGCATCGGCGGCCTCGCGCGGCCCGGTGATGGCGGTCTGCGACAGCCCGATGGTGGCGGCCAGATTGGGCATCACGCGCACCACCCGCTGCGTGCCCAGCCGCCGCGCCAGGCTCGCCACACTGACCCCGGCCATGGTGCTGATGTACCCGGCGTTTTCCTGCGCCAGCCACTCGCTGGTCTCGGGAAACACGCGCGGTTGCAGGCTGATCAGGATGCGCTGGGCCTGTCCCAGGTCCGCCGGGGCGATGACCCGCGCCCCGGTGCGCGCGGCGATGTCCTGCACGCGGGCGGTGTTCGCGTCGATCAGACCGATCTGCGCGGGCGCGATGCCGCCGCGCGCTGTCACCCCCTCCAGCAGGGCCAGGCCCAGTTTTCCGACGCCGACAATGGCAAGTTCCATGCGCGGCAGTATAGGGGCGGGGCCTTGTGGGGCGGTGCGGGCGTCTACATCCCACCTGGTTTGGTGGACGAGAGCCGGGGTGTGGTTGGCTCTGGCGTCGTAGTTTGGCTTCCCTCCTTCCGAATTGCCCTCCGCATTTCGTCCTTTTGACGTTCAGACCTTTAAACTCCTCTCTATGCTGGTCTACCACCTGCCTGGAACCTTTGAAACGCGCGAGGCGCATCTGGACCTGCTGTGGGAAGCGGGGGCGACGGGCCTGGAAGAACGCGCCGGGCTGATCCGCGCCTACTTCGACGCCCGCGCAGAACTGGACGCTGATATCGCGGACGGCGAGTGGCGCGACGAGGCCGAGCAGGACTGGCAGGCCCAGTTCAAGGCCACGCTGCGGCCAGTCCATGCGGGCCGTGTGACCATCGTGCCGCCGTGGCTGCGCCATGAGGTGGAAGACGGACAGGTGCCCCTGATCATCGAGCCGGGCATGGCCTTCGGGACCGGCCACCACGCCACCACGCGCATGGCGGTGGAGGCGCTGTCGGCCCTGGACCTGAGTGGCACACGGGTGCTGGACGTGGGCACCGGCAGCGGCGTCCTCGCCATCGCGGCGGCGCTGCTGGGCGCGGACCACGCCACCGGGCTGGACATCGATCCGCTGACCATTCCCATCGCCACCGAGAACGCGGACATCAACGGCGTGCCGACAGGCCGCGTGACCTTCGCGGAAGGCAGCCTGGGCCTGGATGACGAATCCGACGAGGTGTTCGACGTGCTGGTCGCCAACCTCTATGCCGAGTTGCACGATCTGCTGGCCGGCGAGTACGCCGCCGCGCTGCGCCCCGGCTCCCCGCTGATCCTGACCGGCATCCTGACGAGCAAGCTGGACCTCGTTCGCGCCGCCCTGGACCGTGAAGGCTTCGGGGCCGTCACCGTGCGCGAGGACGGCGAGTGGGCGCTGGTCACGGCCACGTTACCGAACGCATGACCGCCCCGCGCATCCGGGTGACGGCCCTGACACCCCGCATGGACCTCGGCCCGCGTGAGGCCCGTCATCTGCACGTCCTGCGGCTGCGGGTGGGCGACGCGCTGCGCGTGTTCGACGGGCAGGGTGCGGAAGCGGAAGCCTGGATCGCCGAACTCGACGCTGGCCGCGCCGTCCTGACCCTGGGCGAGGCGCTGGGCGGCGCGGCGGAAACCCCGTTTCCCCTGACGCTGGCGGCGGCACTCCTGAAGGGCGACAAGCTCTCGGACGTGGTGCGCGCCGCCACCGAGCTGGGCGTGGCGCGGGTGCAGTTGCTGGTCACCGCCCGCGCCGACGCCCGTGACATCGGGGCACAGAAGCTGCTGCGGTTGCAGCGGGTGGCCGAGGAGGCCAGCAAACAGTCGCGCCGCGCGGTGGTGCCCGAAGTGCGCGCTCCCCTGTCCCTGGCCGATTTCCGCTGGGAGGGGCAGTTGTTCGTGGCCCAGCCGGGATCGGCGAGCCGGATCATGGCCCTGCTGGACTGGGGCGCGCCCGTAACCGTGCTGACCGGCCCGGAGGGCGGCCTGACCGACGCCGAGGTGGCCGAACTCACCGGACGCGGCGCACACGCGGTCACGCTGGGGCCGCGCATTCTGCGGGCGGAAACGGCTCCGGTGGCGCTGCTGGGGGCCATCGCGGCAGCGGGCGGGGGAGAGGACTAGCCGCCCAGGGCCAGCGGATCCTCTTCCGGCTCCCCATGCACTTCCCGCGGCAGGGTGAAGCTGAAGGTGGCCCCCTGCCCCGGCGCACTGCTGGCGGCGACGCGCCCCCCGTGGCGCAGGATGATGCGCCGTACGGTGGCCAGCCCGATCCCGGTGCCCTCGAAGTCTTTTTGCAGGTGCAGGCGCTGAAAGGGACCGAACAGCTTGGCCTGATACGCCGGATCGAAGCCCGCACCGTTGTCCCGGACCGAGACCGTCCAGCCGGCCTCGTCCTCGTCGGTCCAGACCTCGATGACCGGGTGTTCGCGGCGGCGGGTGAATTTGACCGCGTTGCTCAGCAGGTTGGTCATGACCTGCCGCAGCGTGGCGCGGTCCCCCCGCACGGTGGGCAGCGCGCCCAGCCGCCACTCGATCTGGCGGCCTTCCAGCTCGTCAAGCACGTCCTGGCGGGCGTCCTGCACCAGCTGGCCCAGCGCGACGTCCTGGCGCAGCAGCGGCTGGCGGGTGCTGCGCGACAGGTCCAGCATGGCGTCGATCATGCGGGTCATCTGATCGGCGGCCTCGTCCAGCACTTCCAGGGGCCGCGCGGCCTTCTCGGGGTGGCCGCCATTCAGGGCGCGGCGGATCAGTTCGGTAAAGCCCTTGACGTGCCGCACCGGGGTCCGCAAGTCGTGTGAGGCGCTGTACGCGAAGGCTTCCAGCTCCTGGTTGGCGGCCTTGAGTTCCAGATTGCTGCGCTGCAGCAGGCGGTAACTGTGCTCCAGTTCGGCGGCGGCCCAGGACCGCTCCAGCGCCAGTTCCAGGCTGCGGCCCACGGCCTCGAACACCCCCCGGTCCTGTGACTTCCAAACGCGTTCGTGCTGGGAGCCGATCACGAACATGGCGACGGGCCGCCCCCGGCGCAGGTAGGGGTAAAAGGCCGCCACGCCGTAAGCCTCGGTATGGGCGAACCCCTGTTCGGCGGCGTTCCAGTGGTCGAAGAACACCGGGCCGCCCGCCTGCACCGCCGCCTGGAAGCCCGGCGTGTCGGCCGGCAGACCGTCGTACAGCAACTGGCGCAGCGTGGGGTCTGGCACGTCGGCCAGCAGCGCCTTCCACAGATCGCCCTGCAACTCGTAATAGCCGAAAGACCAGCCGGGCAGCAACTCCAGCAGCAGGTCATGGGCCCGCTGGGCTGCTTCCAGATGGTCCGTCCCCACGCCGATGGCCTCGGTCAGCTTCACGAAGGCCTGCAGTCCCAGCTCGCGTTCCTCGAAATCCGACTGGATCTCGCGCTGCTGGGCGCTGAGCAAGGCCTGATGGACCGAGATAAAGAGTTGCCGCCGCTGTTCGGTCCAGGCCTCGGCGCGGCCGAACGCCACCGTGAGCATGGCGTGGGGCTGTCCGCCCCGGAAGTAGGGGGCGAGCGCCACGCTCCGGAACCCCTCGGCAAGCGGAATCTGCTGTTCCCTGGCGCTCCAGTCATCGAAAAAGATCGGCTCCCCGGCGTCGACCGCCTGCACGAAACTCGGGGTTTCCAGGGACAGGCCTTGTTGAAGAACGGCCTGCAACGCCTCCGGAAGGCCCGCCGTCGTCACCTGCGCCACCCAGCGCCCGCCCACCCGCCGGTAAAAGGCCGCCTGCAACCCAGGGAGATTGGCCTGCAAGGCCTCCTGGGCGTGCCGGGCCAGCGTTTCCAGATCGGAGGTCTGGGAGGCCGCCTGTGTCAGCGCGACGAAGGTAGACAGCACCCGGATCTGCTGCTGGGCATCGGCCAGGGCCTGCTGGAGTGGGTGGAAGGGCTCAGACGACAAGGATTCCTCGTGACGGGGGAGGGGCCGCGTGGGCGAGACGGCGCGGGCGGAAAGCAGGCAGAATCAGACTGCGCCTGGCACAGGGACTGCCCTTAAGACACCGTTTCCACGGCGGTCATTTCCGGCGTGCTGGGCACCAGCTGCCGCCAGCTGTGGACGCCGCCGACCTGCACGGTCACGAAGCGTTCCAGCGCACGCCACAGGGCCGGGCGTTCGGCGGGCGGCACCGGGGCGTCCATGTTGGCCCGCACCGTGCGGCGCACCACTCCGCGCAGAAAGTCCAGCGACTGGGGCGGGTAGGCGCTCAGGCTGGCGCAGGCCGCGCACAGCATCTGGCCGCCCAGCGGGTCCGGATGTTCGGGGTCCGCCGCGCCGCAGCGGGCGCAGCGGGCCGTCTGCGGCACGATGCCCGCCAGTCCCAGCAGTTTGTAGCTCATCACCAGCGCCACCCATTCGGGATCCGGCTGCCGCGCCACCCCGCGCAGGGCCGCCGCGAACAGCTCGAAGGCCTGCTCGCTGAATTCTCCCTCCTGAAACAGCGCGTCGGCAAATTCGGCCATCAGGTGCGCGAAGGCGTGCCGCTCCGGCTCGGCCAGCGTGGGCAGGGCGCCCTCCAGCACCGCCTGCTTGACGGTGCCCAGGTCGTTGTTGGGGGTCTGGTAGGTCTGGACCCCGACGTGATGAAACAGATTCAGGCGGCTGGCCAGCGGCCCGCGCACCCCGCCGCGAGCAATCGCCTTGACCTTGCCCTGCGGGGTCAGCAGCGTCACGATGATGTCGCCGGACGGCAGCACCCGGCGGCGAATCACGATGCCGCTGCGATTGACGCTGCGGCTTTTCATGCCGGTCTCCGGGTGAATTTTTTTCGCGCCGTTGTTTCAGGCGCCTGGAGCCGCGTCACGCTCCGCAGTCTAGGCCCACAGGCCGCCGCCGCCTGTGCCAGTGTCCACGTTCCTGAACGGGCCGGGCAGGTAAGCTAAGCGGTAATGAACGACCCGCGCCCACAGGAACATAGTGTCCGCGACCTGTTGCGGGAACTCTTTCCCGAAACGCACCGCGAACTGTTTGGCCCCCACGAGGGCGACGCCCAGCCCACCTTGGGCCTGTACCCGGTGGCCGACGGACGGCTGGCCCTGGTCCACGGCGACCAGCTGGCCGAATTCACCCCGCTGGACCCCAAGGGCAAGAACGCCCTGCACTGCGACCTGTGCCACTACACCCGCAGCCGCAGCGAGGCCGCGCTGTACCGCGTGGTGGTGGCCGCCCGCCGCAGCCGCTACGTGACCCTGTGCACCGCCACCGAATCCTGCCAGGGCCGCGCCGGGCGCAAGGGGCTGGAGACGCTGGCCGGGCGGATTTTCCCGCTGGAATTGCCGTACACCGAGTAGAGAACAGCTGAGCGCAGCGCCCGAGAGCCTACGTTTGTTCCTGATTCCTGACAGCTCAAGTGGGCCGACCACCGGAGCGCCCGCTGGCGCTTTCATTAGACTGCCCCCATGAGCGATCAAAACGTTTCGCACGTCCCGGTGGAGGAATGGGCGGCGCTGGTGCCAGAGCTGATGGTGAGCGATCTGGCCCGCAGTCTGGACGTCTACACCCGGCTGTTTGGCTTCACCCTCAACTACACCCGCCCCGGTTTCGCCTACCTGAGCCTAGGCCGTCTTCAGTGGATGCTGGAACAGGTCCATGACAAGGCGTGGATGACTGGCCCGCTGACACCGCCCTACGGACGCGGCATCAACTTCCAGATGCAGGTGCCAGACGTGCGGGCGATCTATGACCGCCTGCTGGCCGAGAAGTACCCCATTTTCGTGCCGCTTGGCACCACGGTGTACTTGGAGGGCGAGACCGAACACCGGCAGCGTGAATTTCTGGTGCAGGACCCGGACGGCTACCTGCTGCGCTTCACGGACTGAGCGCCCCACGCGCCTCGGCCAGTCGCCGCTGCACCCTGGCGCGCACGCGCACGGCCAGCGGAAAATTCAGGTACTGCTCCAGCCGTGCCGGATCGGGGGCCGCGTCGTACCACAGCGCAAACAGGTCGCCGATGCTGGGGGCGTTCGCCGAACCAGGGATGAGGCGCACGGCGTCGCCCGGCCCCACCTCACCGCCGCGCAGCACGCGGGTGTAGAAACCGGGGCGGGCCACCGCCACGAACTGCCGGACAAAATCCCGATCGCCGACATGGGCCGCCAGCGTGGCGCAGGGAATGCGCGGCGCGGTGACTTCCAGCCGCACGCCGCCCACCCCCCCGATGTCCAGCACGTCCCCCACGCGCATGTCGGCGGATTCCAGGCCACTGACCAGCAGGTTCTCGCCAAAGCAACCGGGCGGCAGCGCGCGCCCCAGCAGGGCTTCCCAGTGGGCGTAATCCTCGCGGGTGTAGAGGTAGACAGCCTGATCGGGGCCGCCATGATTCCTGGTGTCCACCACGTGGTCCCCGGCCAGACCATTCACGCTGACCAGCACGCGCCCCGGCTGTGGCCGCTTGTCGATGCCGCTGACGTGCGGGCGCGGGCCGATCTGAACGGCGCTGGGCTGGCCGACGTTGACGCTGTGGACCTGACAATCGGGGGCGGTCATGCGGTTCAAGCTATCAGGAGTGTTAAAGGGTGGGTCAGATACTGCCCTGACCCCCCGCCTAAGCTGGAACGAATGGGTATGGGCACACTGCTGTTTCTACGGGTCTTCGGCGCGGTGGCGCTGCTGGGGGTGCTGCTGACGCTGGGCGCGGGCGTCGGGGCCTCTCAACTGGCGCCGAACGCGCCGCCGCTGACCCTGCTGAGCGGTCCGCTGTCGCCCCCCGATCTGGCCGCGCTGGACGGCCTGGGCCGCGCGGAGGCCGGGGGACCGGTGGACCCCGACTGCCCCGAACCGCAGGCTCCGCTGGACCGCGTGCTGTACGACCACCTGCGCGGTCAGGGGGCGGCCCTGAGTTGCGGCAACGCCTTTGTGGGGCTGACCCACTTTCCCAACGACGACTCGGGCCTGAGCGGCCAGGCGCCGGACCCGATGGGCGGCTTTGCCGTGATGGCCCGCCAGATCGAGGGCGCCAAGCACGAGGTTCTGCTGGCGAACATGCTGTGGGACGACGGGGCCACCTCCCCCGGCGTGCTGCTGGCCCACGCCGTCGCCCAGTTGAGGGCGTCGGTGGCCCAGCACCCCGAACGCTACCCGCAGGGCGTGACCGTGCGGCTGATGTTCGGCAACAGCGTGCGCCTGGACGCCCTGCTGGACCCCAGCAGCAGCGTTTACAGCGCCGCGCGGCAGCTGCTGGAGGCCGGGGTGCCGCTCTCGAACGATTCGGTGCCGGGCTTCACGCTGGAACTGGCCAACTACACCTACGCCTACCCCCACAACCACCTCAAGCTGCTGGTGATCGACGGGCAGGAAACGGCGGCGGGGGGGGTCAATATCAGTTTCTTTCACCTGCCGGCCAGCACCCCCGGCGGCCTGGACCTGACCGATCTGCTGCTGACGCTGCGGGGGCCGGTGGCCCGACACACCGTGGCCGCCTTCCGCGATTCGTGGCTGTTGAGCCGCCGGCTGCAGTGCGGGCAGGACGTGAGCGTCGCCGCGCTGCGCCGGGGCTGCGCGCTGGTGGACGCCGCCGAGCCCTACCCGCTGTTTTACACGGCCCCGCCCCGCCCTGCCGGGACTTCGCGGGCCTACGGCCTGTACCGCCGCGCCGGCTACGAGACGCAGGACGCGGCGCTGCCCGCCCTGTTTGCCGCCGCCGGGACCAGCATCGACCTGATGCAGTCGCAAGTCAGCGGGACGATGCAGTGCAGCCTGAGCCTGACCGCGCCGGGAGGCTGTCCCTTTCCGCAGGAGATACTGCCGGTGTGGCAGGCCATCGTCGGGGCGATCCGGGACCGGGGCGTGCGCGTGCGGCTGGTGCTGGACTATGACCCGCTGCTGCAGGTCGAGCCTCTCTCGCTGCTGTCCAGCCTGTGGGCGCAGCTCAGGCCGCTGGGCCTCGAAGACCACCTGCAGGTCCGCTGGTCCGGCACGGCGGGCGGCATGCACACCAAGGCCGCGCTGGTGGACGACGCGATGCTGGCGGTCGGCAGCCTGAACCTGCATTTCTCCTCGTTCGGAAGCCGGGGCTTAAACGAGTACACGCTGGCGACCAGCGATCCCGCCGCCCTGAAAGCGGGCCGGCAGGACTTCGATTTCGAGTGGGCGCGGAGCAAACCCTTCGAACTGCCGTACTGGCTGCGCCCCTGAAGCGCCGCCCCTGGCCCCGCCCCGGCAGGTTCTGGCAGCCGAAGTCCTGCCAGCCAAAAAAAGCACCCTTTCGGATGCTTGAGGTGAAGTTCAGATTCTGAATCTCAGTTCCGGCTGCCGCCGAACAGACGCAGGATGAACAGGAACATGTTGATGAAGTCCAGGTACAGGCGCAGCGCCCCGTTGATGGCGGCGCGTTCGGCCTGCTCGCCGCTGACGCCGCTCAGGGCCATGTTGCGCAGCATCTGGGTGTCGTAGGCGGTCAGGCCCGCGAACAGCAGCACGCCGATGATGCTGATGCCGAAGGTCAGGGCGCTGCTGGCGACGAAAATGTTGACGATCATGGCGACGATCAGCCCGATCAGCGCGAACATGAAAAAACGGCCCATCGCGCTCAGGTCCTTTTTGATCACGTAACCCACCACGCTCATGGCCCCGAAGGTGCCGGCGGTGGTGGCAAAGGCGCTGATCACTGCAGCGGGGCTGTACGCGAACAGCAGGGCGCTGAAAGTCAGGCCGGTCAGCGCGGCGTAGGCGATGAACAGCAGGCCGGCCACCGCACTGCTCAGGCGGTCGGCGAACAGGCTCAGGCCAAAGACCAGACCAAGTTGCACCAGCAGCAGGGGCATGCGGTACTGCATGATCTGGTAGGCAAAGGCCTCGTTCTGGGCGGTGAGAAAGGCGATGCCGGCGGTCAGGGCCAATCCGGCGGCCATCCACGAATACGTGCGGGCCATGAACGTGCGGACAAGTTCTGCCGTTCGGGCCTGCGATTGGGGCATGGGATAGGTCTGCATACGTTCCATGATACGAGACGGCCCTGGCAAAAGTTCCCGCACTTGTTCCCCGATTCTGCCCCGGCTTTCAGAGACCCTTGACCTAGGTCATGGTGCGCGGGCCGCACGGTCTGGCACACTCGGGCCATGACCCATATCATTACCAGCCCCTGTATCGGCACCAAGGATGCCTCGTGCACCGAGGTCTGCCCGGTGGAGTGCATCTACGACGCCGGCGAGATGTACCTGATCCACCCCGACGAGTGCATCGACTGCGGTGCGTGCGTCCCGGCCTGTCCGGTCAGCGCGATCTTCCCGGAAGAGGACGTGCCTGCCGAGGAAACCCCTTTCATCGCCCGCAACTACGAGTTCTTCGGGGTCTAGGGCCATGTCCCTGTTCTCTGGCACCCTGCTGTCGTGGCTGGCGGGCCTCAACATCCTGCTGGTGGGGCTGTGGGTGGGCATGTACCTGTTCACCACCTTCGTGGTCAGTCCGGCCTTCACGGAGCTGTTTCCGGACGCCGAGGTGCGCCGCTCGCACCGCCGACTGGTGGGGCGGCACTACGCTCGCGTGAACGGCCCGCTGACCGCCCTGCTGGGTGGGGTGGCGCTGGTCATGATCGTTATGGGCGGGGTGGCCCCGGTGCTGTGGGCCGAGCTACTGCTGCTGGCGCTGATCGGCGGCACGGTGGCCCTGCACGTCCGGCGGGCCTCGGTGGCGGGTGCCCCCGTCCCCGGCTGGATCACCAACGTGACGCTGGGGGCCAGCGTGCTGCTGTGCGTCGCCGCCGTGGGGGCCGCGTGACCGCCTCGGCCTCCGGCCCGCTGCTGCTCGGCGCGCAGGGCGACACGCTGTTCTCGCGCATCGGCGAGGAACGCCTGCGGGCGCTGCTGTGGGGCTTCTACGCTGAGGTGATGAAGGACGAGCTGCTGGCCCCGGTGTTCAAGCAGCGCGTCGGGCCGTTTCCGGGTGCCGGCTGGCCGGTGCATATCGCCCGACTGGAGGGCTTCTGGCGGGCCGTGACCGGCGGCCCCAGCGCGTACCGCGGCCAACCCGGCCCGGCGCACAGCGACCTGGGCGCGGAGTCCGCACACTTTGACCGCTGGCTGGCGCTGTGGGAAACGGCGCTGGCCCAGCACCTGGATCCGCCCGAGGCGCAGGCCATGCTGGTGATGGCCTCGCGCATGCGGGTGTCGCTGCAACGCTTCGCGCTGGCCGGAGCCTACGCAAAATCAGCCCCCGCAACACCGTCAGAACCTTCAACACAGGGAGCCCCATGACCTCCGAACAGACTCTTGCCCCCACCGCCATCCGCCGTGGCACGCCCCCCCAGGTTCTCGCGGTGACCCCGCACGGCCGCTCACTGCTGTTTACCCTGGAGGCCGGCCAGGGCATTCCGCCGCACCGCCATCCCGGCGCCCACGCGGTGCTGGCCGTTCTGTCGGGTGAGATCGAGGTCACGGCTCAGGCAACGCAGACCGTGGGGGCCGGGGAAGTCGTGACCCATGACGGCAACGAGTCCATCAGCCTGCTGGCCCGCCAGCCGGGCCGGGTGCTGGTCACGCTGCTGGGCGGCTAGGGATTGGGCGGCCCGGCCAGAGGCGTGGCACCATAGGGCGCGTGACTGCTGACCGCGCCCTTGCGCTGCTTCGCCACGCGCCCATCTTTCAGGGGGCGCAGCCTGCCGACCTGCAGCCGCTGGCCGAACTGGGCCATTTTTCCAGCCTGTCGCGCGGGGAGCATCTGTTCCACGCCGGGCAGGCCGTCGAGTCCCTGTACGTCGTCGCGCTGGGCAGCGTGCGGGTCTACCGCCTGTCGCGCGGTGGGCGGCGCGAGCTGACCCTGCATGTCGAGGGGCCGCGTCAGGTGGTGGCGGGGGTCGCGGCCTTTCAGAGCCGCGCCGTGTACCCGGCGCAGGCCCAGGCCCTGCAGACGCCCACCGAGGTGCTGGGCCTGCCGGTGGACGCGGTGCGGCAGGCGGTGTTTCAGACCCCGGCGCTGGCGCAGGCGGTGATCGCGTATTTCGCGCGGCGGCAGGCCGAATTGCTGGGGCGGCTGGACAGTCTGGTGTTCAGCGAACTGGGCGAGCGGCTGGCCGCCTACCTGCTGGAACACGCCGCCGCGCCGCACGCACTGCCCACCAATTCCGAACTGGCCGCGCTGCTGGGCACCGTGCCCGAACTGATCAGCCGCAAGCTGGGTGAGTTCTACCGCCTGGGCCTGATCGTGCTGGAGCGGCGCACCGTGCAGGTCTGCGACGCGGCGGAACTGTCGCGGCTGGCCGGTGGCCGACAGGAAGAGGCGGGGCGCTGAGGTTCTTCCTCAAGGCCCCGCCTCCTGTTTCTGTTGCCCTGAGGCGCTCAGTGCCCGCTCTGGCCCACGCGCTCGCTCTGCATCCGGCCCCCGCCCACGGCGTCGTCGAGCCGGACGGCCCCGTGCTGCCGCATCAGGCTCAGGGCCTCGTCGACGCGCGCGCCGCTGTCGTCGCGGGCGATCACGATGACGTGACCCTGGCCGATGCCCTCGTTGAAGCGCTCGGCCTGCACCGGGGGCACCCCCATGCGGCGCAGCAGCTTGACGTAATCGCCGTGGTCACTGCCGGCCAGCGATCCGAACATGCCCCCCAGGAACAGGCCGCCGATGGCGCCGTACATGATGCCTAGCAGGCCGCCCTCCTGGTAGATGCGGGTGACCGGGAAAGCCAGGATCAGCAGCCAGATGGGCACGGTCAGCACCAGACTGGCCAGCACGCCCCCGATGGCGCCCTTGATCACGCTCGATGATCCGGCCGGCGCCCCGGCTTCCGGGCTGACGCCGGTGGACTGCGCCAGATCGTCCTCGGCCACCGAGTCGGTCAGGGCAAAGCCCAGATGGTCGCGGGCGAAACCACGGGATTTCAGGGCTTCCAGAACCACCTTGGCCTGGCTCGGCTCACGAAAGAGGGCAACGACGCTTTCCATACCTGCATTTTTACCATGTACAGGGGCTTTTGGGGAGGGACAGCCCGGTAAGAAGCCTTTAGGTCCGGATGGGCGGTGCGGTGGGAGACCCGCCAGCTTCCCCGCTATTCTCTTCCTGTCCCCAGTACGCCTGGGCCTGAGTCGCGTCCGGCCTGCGCCTTACGGTACGTTTTGCCCCCCCGCCCCCTTCTATACTGCGGGACATGACCGGCGTGCTGGCCCTGAGCGTTCCCGATGCGGCTTTCGAGGCGCGTCTGCGCGAGGTTTTGCGTTCGCGCGTCGAGTTTATCGAGTTGATCGGCGACGATCTGGTGGCCGCCGGAGGCAAGCGCATCCGCCCGCTGCTGACGCTGCTGTCGGCGCAGTTGTTGGGGGCTTCCGCTGATCGTCCCGGCTGGAACGCCGTGCTTGATCTGGCGGTGTGCGTGGAACTGCTGCACTCGGCCTCGTTGCTGCACGACGACCTGATTGACGACGCCGACACCCGGCGCGGGCAACAGTCGGCCTTCCGGCGCTTTGGCAACGTGGTCAGCGTGATGAGCGGCGACTTCATGCTGGCGCGGCTGCTGACGCTGCTGGCAGAGATGAACGGCGGCCCGGCCCTGACCCGCGCGTTCGGCGAGACGGCGGGCGTGATCTGCGAGGGCGAGGTGCTGCAATTTCAGGTGGCGGCGTATCAGGAATACGACCTGCAGCACTACCTGACCGTGATCCACGGCAAGACGGCGGCCCTGACCGAACTGGCGGCCAGCGCCCCGGCCACCCTGCTGAAGGCGGGCGACGGCGCCCATGAGGCGCTGTGCATCTTCGGGCGCGAATACGGCCTGGCCTTCCAGATGCAAGACGACCTGCTGGACCTGGCCGGCACCGAGGCACAGATCGGCAAGCCGGTGGGCGGTGACCTGCGCGAGGGCAAGGCCACCTACCCGTCCCTGCTGCTGCTGGAGGGGCCGCACGGTCCCGAGGTCCGCCGCATTCTGGAACGCCGCGCCGCCCAGGACGGCGACGTGGGGCGTGTGCGCGAGCTGGCGCTGCGGACCGGAGTCTTTGACCGCACCCGTGAGGAAATCCGCCGCCGCGCCGCGCTGGCCGTCGACGCCCTGCAAAGCTTTCCCGCCTCAGAGGCCCGGCACGCGCTGGAGACTCTGGCCAGGCGTGAGATCGAACGCGCCCGCTAGGCCCCCGTCAGCGTCTGGCCTAGATGGACGGCACACCTGAAGCCGCCTTTCAATTGATAACTTTAGACCACGATTTCAGCTGTTGTCACGGTTGGAATCGGTTCAGCCCCAGTCTTTGTGCGGGCCTCATTTCCTCGGGTTGACGGGTCAGTCGGGTGAGGTTAGAACGGGGAGACAACATTTTTCCCGGCGAACCGTTCACCGACAAATCATGTCTTGGCGGCGCTGTTGTCTATGCGTGTATCCTCCAATGACACACTTCGGCGTTTTTCGGTTTCATCCACAAAGGAGACCCCACATGCGGGCATCAGGACTCAACTGGCAGGGCCTTATGGAACAGCTTCAGCAGGCACTGCCCCACTGCGACGTGACCGACGGGTCGCTGGCGTATTTCAAGTATCCCAAGCGCACCGTCACCATGAACCTGCCGGTGCAGATGGACGACGGCACGGTCAAGGTGTTCAAGGGGTACCGCACCGTTCACAGCACCGCGCGCGGCCCCAGCATGGGCGGCATGCGCCTCAAGGCGGGCCTGAACGCCCACGAGTGCGAGGTGCTGGCCGCGATCATGACCCTCAAAGCGGCGGTGGCCGACCTGCCGCTGGGCGGCGCGAAGGGCGGCGTGGACGTCGATCCCACCACGCTCAGCCCGCACGAGACCGAGGGACTGGTGCGCCGCTACACCTCCGAGATCGTGGAGCTGATCGGGCCGCGCACCGACATCCTGGCCCCCGACGTGGGCAGCGACTCGCAGATGATGGCCTGGATGATGGACACCTACAACCAGAACACCGATACCACCGTCAACGGCGTGGTGGTGGGCAAGCCCCTGCCGCTGGGCGGCAGCTACGCCAGCAAGGACGCGCGGGGCCGCAGCGCCGCCCTGGTGACGTCGCGGGTCCTGAAGGAAGCCGGACGCAGCCTGCAGAGTGCGCCCTGCGCCGTGTACGGCTTCGGCGACGTGGGCCGCAAGGCCGCGCAGACGCTGGCCGCCGAGGGCGCGATGGTGATCGCCGTCAGTGACCAGAACGGCGCGACGTTTGCCAGCGGCGGGCTGGATCTGGACGCCCTGTCGCAGCACCGCGAGCTGTTCGGCACCGTGCAGGGCTTTGCCACCGACATCACCGTGGACGAGCTGCTGGAACTGGACGTGGAGGTGCTGATGCTGGCCTACGACTACGGGGCCATCAACGCCGGCAACGCCCACGCGGTGCGCGCCAACCATCTGGTGGAGGCCACCAACCGCGCCGTGCTGCCCGAGGCCGAGCGCTTTCTCAAGGAGCGCGGCGTGACCGTGCTGCCCGATCTGGTGGCCAGCCTGGGCGGCGCGGTGGTCAACTACCTGGAATGGGTGCAGGACGCCAGCAATTTCTTCTGGACCGAAGAGGAAATCGAGGCCGCCATTGACGAGCGGGTGGACGCCGCCGTGGACACCGTGATGGCGTTCATGCGCGCGCACGATCTGGACCTGCGCACTGCCGCCTACGCCGTGGCCCTCAACCGCCTGCACAACGCCACGGTGATGCGCGGGGTGTACCCATGAGCCGGGCGCGTTCCCGGCACGCCGCGCCTTCCAATCTTTCCCTGTTACACGTCAAGAACCACACGCCTCCCGCCCCCAAAGGAGCCCCCGCATGACCGCCACCCAGGATCCCGATCACGTCAACCAGAAGAAGTACGGCGCGCACGACATTCCCAGCTACCTCGACCCCAACCACATCGGGCCGTACGAGATCTACCTGGAGCAGGTGGAGCGCGTCACGCCGTACCTGGGCAAGCTGGCGTACTGGGTGGAAACGCTCAAGCGGCCCAAGCGCATTCTGGTGGTCGACGTGCCCATCCACCTGGACGACGGCACGGTGGCGCACTTCGAGGGCTACCGCGTGCAGCACAACACCTCGCGCGGCCCGGCCAAGGGCGGCATTCGCTTCCACCAGGACGTGACCCTCAGCGAGGTCATGGCGCTCTCGGCGTGGATGACCATCAAGAACGCCGCCGTCAACCTGCCCTACGGCGGCGGCAAGGGCGGCGTGCGGATTGACCCCCGCAAGTACAGCACCGGGGAACTCGAACGCCTGACCCGCCGCTACGCCACCGAGATCGGGCTGATCATCGGGCCGGAAAAGGACATTCCCGCCCCCGACGTGAACACCAACCCGCAGACGATGGCGTGGATCATGGACACCTACTCCATGAACGTGGGCCGCACCGCCACGGGTGTGGTCACCGGCAAGCCCGTCAGCCTGGGCGGCTCGCTGGGCCGCGCGGACGCCACCGGGCGCGGCGTGTTCGTGACCGGGGCCGAGGCCATGAAGAAGCTGGGCCTGTCAATGGAAGGCGCGCGCATCGCCATTCAGGGCTTCGGCAACGTGGGCGAGGCCGCCGCGCGCATCTTCCACGGGCACGGTGCCAAGATCGTCGCCATTCAGGACGTGACCGGCACCATCCACAGCGACGCGGGCATTGACCCTGCCGCCGCCCTGGAACACCTGCGCCGCACCGGCAAGATCACCGAACTGCCCGGCAGCGAGGAAATCCAGAAGGACGAGTTCTGGAGCGTGGACTGCGACGTCCTGATTCCCGCCGCGCTGGAAAACCAGATCACGCTGGCGAACGCCGACAAGATCCGGGCCAAGCTGATCGTGGAGGGCGCCAACGGCCCCACCAACCCCGCCGCCGACGACCTGCTGTCGGGCAAGGGCATCACCATCGTGCCCGACGTGCTGGCGAACGCCGGGGGCGTCACGGTCAGCTACTTCGAGTGGGTGCAGGATTTCAGCTCGTTCTTCTGGACCGAGGAGGAGATCAACAAACGCCTAGACCGCATTATGTCCGAGGCCTTCCTGAGCCTGTGGGACGTCAAGGAAAAGCACGACGTGACGCTGCGAACCGCCGTCTACATCGTGTCCTGCACGCGGGTGCTCGAAGCGCGCGCCCTGCGTGGCCTGTACCCCTGAACGCCCGGTTCTGACCGAAGGCCCTCTCCGTGCTGGAGGGGGCCTTTTTGATGGTGCGCCGCCGAAGCGCTGGCCCGAGCGGCGAGAGACACGCCCTTCTCCCGCCGCTCTCCCAGAGTTTTCTCAGTTCAGGCGCAACCAGTAGTACTCGTGCCGCCCCATCATCAGCGTGTACGGCCCCTCGGTCACCGGCGGGAAGGGACTGGCGCCAGAGAGGGTCACGGGCGTGCGGCCCACGTACTCGCCCAGGTCCAGGGTGGCGGCCTGAGCGTTGGCGGCAAAGTTGCACACGATCAACAGGACCTCGTTCTCGTGGGTGCGGGTAAAGGCCAGCACCGAGGTGTTGTTGGTCTCCACGAACTTCAGGTCGCCGTGGGCAAAGGCCGGGTGCTGGCGGCGGGCTTCGAGCTGGCGCGAGGTCCACTGCAACAGGCTGCCCGGATCGCGTTCCTGGGCCTGCACGTTGACGCGCTGGTAGCCGTACACCGGATCGCTGATCGGCGGGAAAAAGCAGTCCGAGGGCCACGCGGTGGAAAAGCCGCCGCTGATGCCCGCGTTCCACTGCATCGGGGTACGCACGCCGTTGCGGTCCGCCAGCCCCAGGTCGTCGCCCATGCCGATCTCGTCGCCGTAGTACAGGATCGGGCTGCCCGGCAGGGCCAGCAGGACGCTGTTCAGCAGCTCGATGCGGCGGCGCTCGTTGTTCAGCAGTGGGGCCAGGCGGCGGCGGATGCCTACATTGATCCGCATGCGGGTGTCGGGCGAATAGGCCGCGTACATGAACGCGCGCTCGTCGTCGTCCACCATCTCCAGCGTCAGTTCGTCGTGGTTACGCAGGAAGGTGGCCCACTGTCCGAACGACGGAATCTCGGGCAGGCGGCCCATGATCTCGCGGATGGAAGTGGTGTCCTCCTTCTTGAGGCTCATGTACAGCCGGGGCATCACCGGGAAGTTGAAGCACATGTGGAACTCGGGGTCAGCCTCGGTGCCGAAGTACTCCGCGACGTCCTCGGGCCACTGGTTGGCCTCGGCCAGCAGCAGGCGGCCCGGATACTCGGTGTCCACCATGCGGCGCATCTTCTTGAGAATCTCATGCGTCTCGGGCAGGTTCTCGCAGTTGGTGCCCTCGCGCTCGACCAGATACGGCACCGCGTCCACCCGGAAGCCGTCCAGGCCGGTGTTCAGCCAGAAACGCGCGGCGTCCAGAATCTCCTCGATCACCTTGGGGTTGTCGAAGTTCAGGTCCGGCTGATGCGAGAAGAAGCGGTGCCAGTAGTAGCGCCCGCACACCTCGTCGCGGGTCCAGTTGCTGGTTTCGGTGTCGGTGAAGATGATGCGCGCGCCGGGGTACTCGGTGCCGGTGTCGCTCCAGACGTAGTAGTCGTGGTACTCGTTGGGGCTGCCGTCGGGCAGGGTGGGGCCGCGCCGCGCCGCCTGAAACCAGGGATGCTCGCTGGAGGTGTGGTTAGTCACCAGATCGGCGATCACCCGCAGCCCGCGTGAATGGGCCTCGGCCAGGAAGAACTGGAAGTCCTCGATGGTCCCCAGGTCCGGGTGGATGCCGGTGTAGTCGGCCACGTCGTAGCCGTCGTCGCGCAGCGGACTGGGGTAGAAGGGCAGCAGCCACAGGCAGTCCACGCCCAGGGTGCGCAGGTAATCCAGCTTGCCGGTCAGGCCGGGAAAGTCGCCCTTGCCGTCGCCGTTGCCGTCGGCGAAGGTGCGGACGGACAGCTCGTAGAAGACGGCGCTCTTGTACCACTGAGGCGGGGTGTGCTGAGTCATTGCCCCCAAGTGTAGAGGAAAGGGGCTTTGGAATCGCTGCCAGCGCCAGAGTGTAAAGAGCGGTGAAATGTGAGGCGGATCGTCTGCATAGCCTTTCCGGCCGGGTCCGTGCTGCAGGTCGCCCAGGCCCAGTCCCGAGAACACAAAAAACCCCGCCGGGGCGGGGCCTTTCATTCCAGCTCAGAGGTGGTTGGGGCACAAGGACTCGAACCTTGATCGACAGTGTCAGAGACTGTTGTCCTGCCATTAGACGATGCCCCAGCGGGGAAGGTGCTTTCCCTCAGGGGAAGGCGACAGGAAGTATACCGGGCTGCTCCTGACCCGTCAAGCTGCCGGGCGAGAGCTGCGGTGGACCGCTGCGCCGCCCGCGTGACTTCAGCGTTCCGTCAGAAATGAATGGACTGCGTTCAGAGCGTGCTTGCTGCCCACACTCCGACTCTGGTACACTGAACGATGTTGCCGCGCCGTAGCGACCGTGTCTCCCCCCGCTGAATTAAGCCTCAGCGGAAGCAGGCCGAAGGCCGCACGGCAGCAGTTTACAGAAGCTGGCTGTCAGGCGGAATTCTGCCAGCCCAGGAGGACAGGAGTTCATGGAAGACAACACCCAGACCCCCGCCGTGCAAAGCGGGACTCAGCCCACGACGGGCAACGAGACAGCCACCGAGACCCAGGCCACCGGCACCCAGGCGGAGAACATGACCGCCGCAGCCAGTGACGTGGACACCACCACCCAGGCCCAGTCGGCCCAGGCGCAGACCCCGGCGGCCGAACCTGCCCCCCAGGCCAGCAGCGCCCCTGTTGCCCCTGAGGAGCGCGAATACCCGGCCATGACCATGGAGGACATCCTCGCCAGTGAGGCGCAGGAGCCCCAGAGCGTCACGCGCGGGGACATCGTGGACGGCCAGATCGTGTTCATCGGCCAGGAAGGCATTGCCGTGGACATCGGCGCGAAGGTGGAGGGCATCATTCCCCTCAACCAGCTCGGCGATGAACCGATGACGCTGGAAGAGGCCCAGGGCATGTACAAGCCCGGCGAGCAGATCGAGGCCTACGTGGTGCGCGTGGACCTGTCCAACAGCCAGATCGTGCTGAGCAAGAAGCGGGCCGATCAGGACAAGGGCTGGCGCGTCCTCGAGAAGATGCAGGAGGCCGACGAGGCCTTTGAAGTCGAGGTGCTGGAAAAGGTCCGTGGCGGTCTGGTGGCCCAGGTCGAGGGCATCCGTGCGTTCCTGCCTGCCAGCCAGGTGGACACCCGCCGGGTCAACGAGCTTGATCCCTACGTGGGCAAGCCGCTGATGGTCAAGCTGATCGAGCTGAACCGCAAGCGCAACCGCGTGATCATCAGCCACCGCGCCATCATGGAAGCCCAGAAGGCCAAGGCCCGCGAGGAAACCGTGGGCCAGCTGGAACCCGGCGCGCAGTTCGAGGGCGAAGTCGTCGAGATCACCGATTTCGGCGTGTTCGTCAACCTCGGCGGCATCGACGGGCTGGTGCACCGCAGCGAGCTGACCTATGGCCGCTTCAACCACCCCCGCGACGTGGTTTCGGTGGGCGACAAGGTTCAGGTTCAGGTCATCGACGTGGACGAGGGCCGTGAGCGCATCAACCTGTCCATGAAGTCGCTGACCCAGGATCCCTGGGAAGGGGCGATTGACCGCTACAGCGTCGGCCAGCGCGTCAAGGGCAAGGTCACCAACCTGACCAACTTCGGGGCCTTCGTGGAACTCGAATCCGGTCTGGAAGGGCTGGTCCACGTTTCCGAGATGAGCTGGACCAAGCGCGTGCGTCACCCCAACGAAGTGATGAAGGAAGGCGACGAGGTCGAGGCCGTGATCCTGCGGATCGATCCCAAGGACCGCCGCATCAGCCTGGGCATCCGTCAGACCACCGACGATCCCTGGAGCGCGCTGCCAGACCGTTACCCGCCCGGCACCCCCGTTAAGGGCAAGATCACCGGCATGACCGACTTCGGCGTGTTCATGGAGATCGAGGAAGGCATCGAGGGCCTGATTCACATCAGCGAACTTGATACCGCCCGCGTCAACAACCCGGCGGACCTGTTCAAGAAGGGCGACGAGATTGAAGCCATGATCCTGAACATCGACCCCGTCGAGCAGCGCGCCAGCCTGAGCCGTCGGCGCTTCCTGGGCGGCGGCGCACCTCCTGCCCAGGGCGGCGGCCAGCGCGATTACGTCAGCCAGGGCGGCGGCAGCCGCAGCGACCGTTACGGCGGCGCACCCGGCGGCGGACGTGGCGCGGGTGGACGTGGTGGACGTGGCGGCGGAGCCGACTACAACTACAACGCCAAGGACGCCAGCCAGGGCGGCAAGATCAGCACCAAGCTGGGCGACGTGTACGCCGACCTGTTCGCGCAGTTCGGTCTGGGCGGCGACAAGAAGGACGACGCCGCCAGCACGGAAACGGCCAATGCTGAATCCGCCGATACCAGCACGGACACCAAGACCGACGACACCCAGGCTTAAGCCCTGACAGTCTGAAGTTGAAGTGGGCGAGGCCCGGATGCTTGATGCGTCCGGGCCTCCTTCTTGCGCCTCTATCCGATGCTCTGGGGTTTCGGCGAGCAGTCAGGCGGGCGTATTGACCTTCCGGCCTCGTGCCTCCTGAGCGCAAAGACGGATAGACAGGTATCATGCTGGACGTGACTGTGTCTCTGCCGCCCGCCTCTGCCTCTGCCTCCAGCGCTGGCCCCGACACGACCCGCACCCGCATTGGGCAGGAGGCGGCGCGGCTGTTCGTGGCGAGCGGCTATCACGGCGTGTCCATGCGCGAGGTGGCCGAGGCGGTGGGCGTGACCAAGCCCGCCCTGTACCATCACTTCGCCGACAAGGAGTCCCTGTTCCTGGCGATGCTGGACGGCGCGCTGGCGGGGCTGGCGCGGCTGATCGAACACGCCTCGGCCCAGAGCGGGCTGGCGGCGCAGCTGGAGACGCTGGTGGGCGAACTGGCCGACAGCGCCCCCGAGCAGCGTGTGGGCCTGCAGCTGGCCTCCGAGTTGCGGCACGTCTCGCCGGAACGCCGCACGGCCTTCGAGAACGAATACCGCCGGGTCTGGATGGGCGGCCTGAGCGCCCTGTTCGAGGGAGCCGCGGCACGCGGGGAACTGCGCGCGGACCTGCCGCCGCCGATGCTGACGCGGGCGTTCCTGGCGCTGATCTACCCGCTGGTCACCGGTACGCCACCCGCCGATCCGCAGGGCACGGCGCGGGCGCTGTTGTCGGTGTATCTGGACGGTGCCAGACCGCGCTGATCCCGGCTCAGGTTTTGCCTCCCCGCCTCATTGCACAGGCGGGGAGCCTTCGTTGGCTTCCTGAAGTCTGCGTCCCGGATGCAGTGGCCCACTGGTTCGGCCCCGTTCCGGCCAGTTCGCCACTGTCGCGCCGATCAGGATGACGGCGGCCATGCCCCACACGCTGGCGGGCAGCCGCTCGCGCAGCAGCGCGGCGCTCAGGGCCAGGGCAATCACCGGGGCCAGCGCCTGCCACACGCTGGTGCGGGCCGCGCCCAGCACCTGCGCGCCTCCGGCCCAGGCCAGGTAGGCGACGACATTGGCCCCCAGGGCGCTAAAGCCCAGCCCCAGCCAGGCAAACACTGGAAGCCCGGCCCCTGCCGCACCCCCGAACTGAAGGTGCGGCAGGGCGTACAGCAGGTACGGCACGCTGCCCAGCACCAGGCTGAAGGCGACGAAGGGCAGCGTGCCCAGCCGCGCCGACAACGGCCGGTTGAACAGCGTGTACAGCGCCCAGACCACCCCGGCGGCCAGCAGCCACAGCAGCCCGCCGGGCGTGACCGACATGCCCGGCACGCGGGTCAGCGCCAGCAGGCCCAGCAATCCGGCGAAAGCAGTCGCCACGCCCAGCCCCTGTTGGCGGGTGAAGCGCTGGCCCAGCACCAGGCCCAGCGGCAGCACCAGCACCGGCACCAGCCCGTTGACCAGCCCCGCCACCCCGGCCGGATTCAGAGTGATCCCGGTCAGGAAGAAGGCCTGGAACAGCGTGTTGCCCAGCAGGCCCACCCCGGCCACCGTCAGCCACGTCCGGACATCCCAGCGCGGCCAGCCGTGGGCGCGGACGGCCAGGGCCACCAGCACCGTCCCGGCGATCAGCACCCGCACGGTGTTGGTGGTCTCGGCGTTCAGGACGCCCAGCACCGCTTTCAGGGCCACCACGTTCGCGCCCCACAGAAAAACGGTCAGCAGCACACCCGCCAGGGCCAGCCGCTCGGCAGCAGGCGTGGGGGCAGGTGGGGCGGCAACAGTCACAAACCTGAGCATACGCCCCAGCGCCCCTGGGAATTCGGCTCATGCATGCTGGCCCGGTTCATGCCGGCCTCCCGCCGTCGTTTCTGATCCCCTTGCTTCATCACCGCTTGATCAGAAGCCTGACCATCGCTTCAGCCGCTAGCATGTCCCGGCAGGATTGTCCCTCAAGCCCCGAACAAGGAGTCCACCCATGCCCGTCACCCGCCTGGAAATCTGCACCGAACACCTGTCTGTCGATCAGCGCGAGGCCCTGCTGGAGGCTGTGTGGGACCGCCTGCGCATCAGCCCCGGCATGGTCACGGCGGACGGCGACGTGGAACTGGTCCTGACGCAGTGCGGCGCGGGTGTCAGCGCCGAGGACGCGCCGCTGGTGCGGGTGGGCGGCCAGGACTTCCGCAACGTGACGCCGCAGACGTTGGTGTCGTTGCTGCGCCGCTGGTCAAGCTAGATTTCAGTTTTACGGTTTTACCGTGCAGCCCGTGCCGCCAGCGCCTGCAAGGCGGCCTCCAGCGTCACGTCGCGCCCCTGCTCGGTCAGGGCCGCGATGTCGCCGGGGGCCAGCACGTCGGGCGTGATGCGGTCGGGCAGCGGCTCGCCGGCCTCGTTGAAGGCGCGCAGAATCGTCACGGACACCACGCCGCCGTCGGGCAGCGAATCAAAGACCACACCGCTGTTGCCCACGCCGCGCGTCTTTTCGCCCACCGCGATGGCCCCAGCCCGCTGAGCGTAGTAGGTGAACACTTCGGCGCACGAGGCGGTATCCGGCCCCACCAGCACGGCGGCCGGTCCCCGCCAGACCGCGCTGCCGGGTGGCACGGTCTTCAGGTTCAGGAAGTGGCCCCGCGTGCCGTTCACACCGGTGTAGCTGTAGGTGGACAGCCGGCCGTTGTAGCGGGTCTGGGAGCGGTACTCCACCGGAGCAAAGACGCTGGCGGCGGCCACGCATTCGGTCAGGCTGCCGCCACCGTTGTAGCGCAGGTCCACGACCAGCTCGCGCGCCCCCGCCGCCTGCGCCTCGTTCAGGCGGTCTAGAAACAGTTGCGAGGCGTCGCTGGGCAGAAAGGTGGGATAGGTGATGACAGCCACCTTTCCGTCCATCCCCGCCCACGACAGGGTGGGCACGTCGCGCGCCAGCAGAGGCTGGGTGCGGAGGGTCACGGTCAGCTCGGGGCGGGCGGGCCGCCGGACGGTGACCCGGATAGGCTGGGCCGCCCGCTCCAGCCGGATGAACTCGTTGGGACCCACCGGCGCGTTCTCGCCGCCGCGTTTGCCCGCGGCCTGCCCGTTCACGGTGGTCACCAGATCGAAGACACGCAGCCCATCGGCCTCGGCGGGGCTGCCAGGAATGATCGACACCACCAGCAGGCCGCCCTCGGCGCGGGCCAGCCGCGCCCCGGTGCGCTGGACGGCCAGGTCCTGCGTGACCTCGCGCAGCCGCTCGGCCCCTTCCGGGTCACGGACGTTGGTGTGGGCGTCGCCGAATTCCTTGAACAGGTTGGTCAGGACCTCGCGGCCTGTGGCGTAGGAACACGCCTCTCCCTGGTCCGAACACCTGACGCGCAGCAGGGCGTCGTACTTCTCGCTCAGCGCCTTTAGATCTGCCGTGGACCAGCCATAGTATTCACGCGCGACCTGTTCGGTGGCCGAGCGGAACAGGTCGCTGGCCGGACTGGCCCCTGCCACAGGCAGGGCGAGCAGCAGGGCCGGAAGCAGCGCGCGGAGGCAGCGGGAAGTGGACACGCCCCAGCGTAAGCCCCCGCAGGTGGCGGGCGCGAGGGGCACGCTTTCATTCTGGGCGGCGTGGCGTGCGCCGGAGGAGCCAACGGACCCAGGAGATGTTCAATCTCACGGCGTCCTCTCCGCTCTTCGCGCTCAGGCGTCGCGCCGCAGCTTGCCGCACTGCCACCACGCCCCGGCGCACAGCAGCAGGCTGATGGCGAACACCGGCAGGTAGCCGAAGCGGTCTGCGATCAGCCCGCCCAGCACCGGGGTGAACAGGGCCGCGCCCACCAGCGTGTTCAGCGTGCCGATGTAACGGCTGCGGGCGTTGGGCGGCGCGATGTTCAGCAGGTGGTTGGTGTGCCCCAGGTTGAAGCCCTGCGCGGCCACGCTGGTCAGCAGGAACACCCCCAGGTACGCCCATTTGCCCAGCCCCAGCACGCCCACCACCGCCGCGTACAGCGGGGCCAGTCCGTAGAAGACCGAGGCGTAGCGGATGATCCGGCGTGAACCCTTGCGCTCGGCCACCCGCTGCCACACGATGTTCGACAGCGGCGCGGCCCCGGTCAGCGCCATCACGAAGGCCCCCAGGATGGCCGGGGGAAAATCCAGCACGCGCAGGGCGTACACCGCGAAAAAGGGATCGCTCATGCTGGCCCCCGCCAGCAGCAGGCGCACGCTCAGAAAGGCGCGGAAGTGCGGGTCTCGCAGCGTTTCGGGAATGGCGCGGAACTCGGCGCGGTAGCCCTGGGCCTCCTGTGGGGGGTCCGGCGGCTCGTCCACCCGGCCAAAAATCCAGTACCCGTAGGTGTAGGCCGCCGCGCCCAGCCCGAAGATCAGGGCGTAGTTGAGGGGAAACTGCAGGTCCGACCCCAGAATCCAGCGCACCAGCAGGCCCGCCCCGAAGGCCAGCAGCCCGCCGTACAGGTTGCGCGTTCCGAAAAAGCGGGGGCGGCGCTCGCTGCTGACAATCTTGCTGACCACTTCCAGAAAGGGCAGCCCGGCCACGCCGGATGCCAGCGAGTTGATCAGCATCGCCAGCACGAACAGCGTCAGGCACAGGGCCGGCTGATCGGCCAGGAACGCGGCGATCAGCGCCATCGCCAGGTACGTCAGCGTGCGGACCGTGGCCGCCGAGCGGTAGACCGGCAGCTTGTGCGGCAGGCTGCGGACCCGTGCGGCCACCAGCAGTTGCGGCAGCATCCAGCCGCCCCCGGCAATGGCGGGCAGCAATCCGATCACCCAGTTGGGTGCCCCCAGTCGGGAGGCGAAGCCGGAGACCACCACGGTGACATTCAGGAACCCGTCGCCGATGAAGACACCCCAGCCGTTGAGAATGCCCAGTCGCTCGTTGCGGTCCCAACTGTCCTGTCCTTTTATGGCCCCTCTGCTCACGCGGGCATTATCCGCGCTTCACGGGGGCAAGGTTCGGCATGGAAGGACGTGCCGCCTGATTCCCTAATACGGACTCCGATTGAAAAGTGTTGAAAACACCTGGAAATCCGAGCGAGACTCGCAGAGCTGCGCTAGCAGAGGAAGAGCGTCCTCTCTTCGAGCTGTCCCAGTCATGGGCGTCTGTCCATGACGACAGCGAGAATGAGGAAAATATCCCTCCGGAAGTGGAGTGTGGACATCGGCGCTGTCCCGACTTCTGTCGCGTTACAAACGGAATCCGTATGGCAAGGCAGCGAGAAGGACCGACGCTTCTATCCCTTTACGGCAGGTCCGGGTGGTGCGGTTACTCCGCCGCCTCGTACCAGTTGCGGTCCCAGCGGTGGGCGTACAGGCGGGCCACGTCGTCGGCGGGCAGGCCCTGGCCGTCGGCGATGGCGACGTTGCGCTCCACGTTCCGCACGCTGCGCATCCCCACGATCACGGTGCTGACGGCGCGGTGGCTCAGGACGAAGCGCAGCGAGGTCTCGGCCAGCTGCGAACTGTTGATGCCCAGATCGGCCTCGATGGCCCGCAGGCGCGGCTGCAACTCGGCCTTGCGGTTGCCGCCGAAGTAGCGGTTGCGCCAGTCCCCTTCCGGGAACTCAGTGCCAGCCGTGATGTTCCCGGTCAGGCTGCCCTCGTCCAGTGCCACGCGCACGATTACGCCCACCCCGTTGGCAAGGCAGGCGTCCAGCAGGCGGTCTTGCGGCGACTGGTCAAAGACGTTGTAGATCACCTGCACCGTTTCCACCACCCCCGCCTCTACCGCTTTCACGGCATTGTCCGGCTGATGGTCGTTGATGCTGATGCCGAAGTGGCCGATCTTGCCGTCGCGCTTGAGCTGCGTCACCGCGTCATGCCAGTCGCCCTGGCCCAGCCACGAGTCGTTCCAGACATGAAACTGCTGCACGTCGATCCGGGGCAGCCCCAGACGCTCCAGACTGGCCTCGGTCATGGCGATGACGTGTTCGGCAGGGAAGACCTCGTCCACCGGAACGCCGGGGCGTGCGGGCCACTCGCCGTTCTTGGGGCTGATCTTGGTAGCGACCACCGTGCCGGGGTAGTCGCGGGCGGCCTGCCCCACCAGCCGTTCACTGTGGCCGTCGCCGTAGCCCATTGCGGTGTCGATGAAGTTGCCGCCCAGTTCCAGATAGCGGCGCAGCGCCTGCAGGCTCTCGTCGTCCTGTGCGCCCTTCCACATGTCCGCGCCGATGCCCCAAGCCCCGTAGCCGATCTCGCTGACGCCCAGGCCGGTGGCCCCCAGATTCCTCATGTGGATGGTTGGTTGCGTGGTCATGAAATCAGGGTAGACCCGCAGGCGGCCAGAACGGGCCTGTCTTCAGGTCTGCTCAAGCGTCCCGCGGAGGTGGTGAGGAGCGCGGCTGTGCCTGACGACAGCCGAACTGCCGTCAGGTACAAAAAAGAAAAGCACCGCCTGAAACCCAGTCGGGTCAGGCGGTGCTGGCTGAACGTGAGTGCCTCGAAGCTCTTCTGGCACGCTGCGGTCAGCGAGACACGAGAACGTTCAGGCCTTGGCGGGCTTGCCGCCGCTCTGGCGTTTCTTGTTCCATTCCTCGACGTACACCACCAGCGGCGCAACGATGTAGATGCTGCTGTAGGTGCCGATCACGATGCCCAGCAGCAGCGCCAGGCTGAAGTCGCGCAGCACCGGGCCGCCGAAGATCAGCAGGCTGACCAGCGGCAGCATGGTGGACACCGAGGTCATGATGGTGCGCGACAGCGTCTGGTTGATGCTGGTGTTCACGATCTCGCGGAAGCTGTGGCCGCGCATTTCCTTGATGTTCTCGCGGATGCGGTCCGAGACGATGATCGAGTCGTTCAGCGAGTAGCCGATCAGGGTCAGCAGCGCCGCCACGCTGGCGATGCCGAACTCCAGGCCCAGCAGCGAGTACATGCCCATCACGATGGCCACGTCGTGCAGCACGGCGATGATGCTGCCCATGCCCATGATGAAATCGAAGCGGAAGCCCACGTACACCAGAATCAGACCCAGGCCCAGCAGGACGGCATAGATGGTCTTCTGGGTCAGCTCCTTGCCGACGGTGGGGCCGACCGTTTCGGTGGCCTGGACCTCGCCGCCGGGCAGCTTGCTCAGGGCCGCGCCCAGCGTATCGGCCTCGGCGGCGGTCAGTTCCGGCACCTTGACGTTGTACTGCACGCCGTTCTGGGTGGGGTTGACGTCGCGCTGGATGGCCGCACTCTGCTCGTTGACCTTCTCGATGCCTGCGCCTGCCGCTGCCGTCCGCACCTGCTCGGTGTTGGTGCTGGCGTCGGTGCGCAGGGTCAGGGTGGTGCCGGACGTGAAGTCCACGCCGTAGTTCAGGCCCTTGGTGGCCAAGACGCTGCCGCCGATGACGGCCAGCAGGAGGCTGGCGCTGGTGATGAACGGCGCGGCTTTAATAAAGTCGATGTGGGTGTTCTTGACCCACTGGCGCGCGTTCATGTTGGGGTGGCGCTGGGCGATCCACTCGATGAACCATTTGGCGAAGACCAGGTTGGAGAACGTCGCGGCGATCACGCCGATCATCAGCGTCACGGCGAAGCCCTTGACCGGCCCGGTGGAGTAGTTGTACAGCGCGGCGGCGGCCAGCAGGTGCGAGGCGTTCACGTCCAGAATGGCGGCGGTGGAGTGGCGGTACCCGGCCTCGATGGAATTCCGGATGCCCTTGCCCCGGTACAGCTCCTCCTTGATGCGCTCGAACGAGATCACGTTGCCGTCCACGGCGGCGCCGATGGTCAGCACCAGCCCCGCGATGCCCGGCAGCGTCAGCGTGGCCCCGAAGCCGGCCAGCATGCCCAGAATCAGGATGCTGGAGAACAGCAGGCCCAGCGCGCCCACCAGCCCGAACCACAGGCCGTAGTACGCGAACAGCATCACGAAGACCAGCGCGATGCCCACCAGCGCGGCAATTGCGCCGCTGCGAATGGCATCGGCCCCCAGCGTCGGCCCGATGGCCCGCTCGGCTTCGGTCTTGATCTTGATCGGCAGCGCCCCGGATTTGAGCACCAGCGCGAGCTGATTGGCTTCCTCGGGCGTGAACGAGCCGCTGATCTGGATGTCGCGGAACAGCCGCTGGTTGATGGTGGCGACGCTCTGAATCTGGTCGTCCAGAACCACGGCCATCAGTTTGCCCACGTTCTTGCCCGTGAAGTCGCCGAAGGTCTGCGCGCCCTTGTCGGTGGTGGTGAAGTTGACCACCCACTGCCCGGTCTGCGAGTTGGTGCCGGAGGTGGCACTCTCCACCACTTCCCCGGTGGCCTGGATCGGCCCCAGTTGCGCCAGCGTGTAGCCCCCGGAACCGGGCTTCTCGGCGCGGACCGTCGGGTCAGGCTGCGCGCCGTCGTTGACAATCCGGAACTCCAGCTTGGCCGTCTGCTGAATGATCTCGCGGGCACGCTGCTGGATGGCGGGCGTAGCGCCGGGGATCTCCACCACCACGCGCTTGCCTCCGGCCACCGTCACGGTGGGCTCGGCCACGCCCAGCGCGTTGACGCGGTTCTCGATCACGGTCTTGACACGGTCCAGCTCATCCTTGGTGGCCGTGCCGGACTCGGGGGCCAGTTCGATCCGCAGGCCGCCCTTGAGGTCCAGCCCCAGCGTGATGAACTGGAAGTCGTCGTTCCAGATGCCCGCCAGATTCTTGGGGTGTTCCCAGGGACGCCAGATGTAGGCGAGGCTGGCGATCAGCGTGATCAGGAGCAGCAGGGGAATCCAGGGGCTGCGCTTGCTGGAACTGGGTGGGGCGTTGCGCCTGGGCGGCGGACGGCGGTCATTGCCCCCGGTGTTTTTATTGCGGTTGTTGCCGTAGGTCACGGTGGAACTCCTGTCGGGTGGGCACGTGCGGAACACGTCCCTCACCCCGGCCCTCCTTCACGGAAAGAGGGAGAAAATATCAAATTGGGCGGCTGCTGGCGGACGTTCGGGGCCTAGCCGCCGTCCGTCTGTCGCCGCCCCAGGACGGTCAGGTCGCTCAGGGGCGCGGGCTGCTGCCAGGTCCAGTGGGTGACCGGACGCCCCGTCTGCTGGCGCACCAGCCGCAGGGACTCGGCCGGGGGCGGGGGTGTCAGGACCGGCACGCTCGGCCCCGGCTGCGGCATGGCCCGCACTTCGGGCAGGGCGGGGGCCACGTTGCTGGCGCTCAGGCGCTGGCCCATCTCCGGCGGGCGCACCGGCGCTCCCACCACCACCGCCAGTACCGACAGCAGCGTCAGCACGCCGGGCCAGGCGCGCAGCCTTGCAAGCCAGGGCCGCGTCAGCCAGGAGGGAGCGGGGGTGGGGGAGGGGCGCAAAACACCACAGCATACCAAGCGTGGGCTGACGGGGGCATGACGGCCCGCACCTTCCGCTCTGCCCCCGCCGATGATTTGCGCTGGCGTCATCCCAACGACCTTTGGGGCACTGGCCCCCTTGTGATGGCCGGCCGCCTCGCAAGGGATGGAAATCCGCCAGGATGCCTTATGCCAGCCTGTTCCCTCAGCCAGATGACCGTTGGGGACGTGACGCGAATCGGAACAGTCAGAAGTGAGGCCGCCGCGCCTCTGCACGGCCGGCTCGACTTTCGGGCTAGTACGGACTCCGATTGAAAGGTGTTGGAAACACCTGGAAATCCAGCGGAGGATAGTTGGCTGGAACTATGCCCGACAGGGGACGCCCTGCGGCTGTGATAGCCAGTCCCGCACCTTCCAGACGTGATCGGTCAGCCCGATCGTCATGGCCGGTGTGCGCTGGAGATATAGCTGACGTCCCTTCGGGACGTCGAGCTGCCTCCGCAGACCCCGTTGAACTCGGCACCAGTTGTAGATCCCCTGCACCAGATGAGCCAGGCTCACCCGGTGAATCCTCAGCCTCGCGAATGCGAGGC